>NZ_JAMYUM010000032.1:0-60917 GCF_040322975.1 Mesorhizobium sp. M0074 | reverse complement strand
TCTCACAGGCGTCCACCAGCCCGGCGAAAGCCATTTCGAGCTCCTGCGCGCCTTTGCCGACGATGCTCTGCTCGCCAAGGCCTCCGAAGCCTTCACCGCGTATCGATACCGCGCGCATGAATTCGGCGATTCCATGCTGCTCAATCGCCAACCGCTGCTTCTATCGCGCGAACGGAACCGTGCCGAGGTGCTCGAGACCAAGCCTCTACTCGAGGCGTGGCTATGATGTCGGCAGGTTCGGTGGTATTCCGGCCGCACCGCGAACGTCAGCTTCGGAGAAGCGCCGGAAAGGTCGGCAATTGGCGCGATCGAGGCGATGCGGACTTCGCCTACTCAGCAGTTGCCAGCTCGGGTCAAACGGCTTGGTTGGGTGGCAGTCGGTCATCCGCGTCGGCCTTCGGAAGGAGCAGATCGCCGCCGTGCCACGCCACGTCCCTCAGGTGAACTATTCCCAGATTCACGACCCGTCGTATGCTATCCTTGGCCGATTGGTCTGCTTGAGGAGAATTCTTGGAGAGAAGGCTCGCAGCCATCCTGGCGGCTGACGTGGTTGGCTACTCGGCGCTCATGGAGAGTGACGAGGCAGGGACCTTTGAGCGTCTCAGAGCGATACGCACGGAACTGTTTGAGCCCAAAATAGCGGAACGACACGGACGCATATTCAAGCTCATGGGCGACGGACTGCTCGCCGAGTTCTCCAGCGTGGTGGATGCGGTCGAGTGCGCGGTGGCGCTGCAGAGTAGCTTGGTCGAGCGCAACGCGGATTCCGTCGCGAACGATCGCATTGAGGTGAGAATAGGCATCAATCTCGGCGAAGTAATTGTCGAGGGCGAGGATCGCTACGGCGACGGCGTCAACATCGCAGCGCGCCTGCAGCAACTAGCGGAGCCTGGCGGCATCTACATCTCGGTAAAGTTGCTCGCGAAGTCGAAAGGAAGCTTCCCTTTGGCTTCGAATCGATGGGCGAGCAGCATGTCAAGAACATCGCTGAACCGCTCCCGGTCTATCGCGTTCTTCGCCAGCGGTTCGTCGTCGACATGCAACAGCTCAGATCGCCTTCGTTGCCCAACAAGCCGTCCATCGCCGTGCTGCCGTTCACCAACATGAGCGGTGATCCCGAGCAGGAGTATTTCACGGACGGGCTGGTGGAGGACCTCATCACGGGCCTGTCGAAGATACCCGGTCTGTTCGTCATCGCGCGGAACTCCACTTTCGCCTACAAGGGCAGAACGCTCGATATCCGGCAGGTCGCAAGAGAGCTTGGCGTCCGCTACGTGATGGAAGGGAGCGTGCGGCGGGCTGCCGACAGACTGCGCATAACCGCACAGCTTATCGAGGGCAAAGATGCAACCCATGTTTGGGCAGACAAGTTCGAGGGCGCGGCGGAAGACGTGTTCGACCTGCAGGACCGATTGACCGAGAGTATTGTCGGGACGCTTGAACCCACCCTGCGGCGCGCTGAGATCGACCGAGCGCGCCGCAAGCGGCCGGACAGCCTTGACGCATATGATCTCTTCCTGCGCGCCTTGCCACATGCCTACGCCAACACGCCGGCCGATACCAACGAAGCCCTGCGCCTGCTGAACGAGGTCTTGAGTCTCGACCCGAACTACGCTTCCGCACATGGCTATGCGGCCTGGGGATACGAACAGCGCTTCCTGCGCGGAGGCTTCCATCCCGAAGACAGGGCTGCCGCGCTGAAGCACGCCAACATCGCAATGGCGATCGGCGCCGACGATCCCCAGGCGCTGTCGATGGGGGCGTTCGTTCACGCCACGATTACCCATGACTACGCACGGGCCATCAGCGCTCTCGATAGAGCTTTGAAGCTAAACCGCAACTTAGCTCTGGCATACGGCTTCAGCGCGATGGTGCACATGTACAGCGAAACCTATGAACGTGCGTGCGATCACGCGTTCAAGGCACTTCGCCTCAGTCCTTTCGATCCCCTGAACTATCATTCGTACCTGGCGCTGGCCTGGGTCCACCTCTTCACTGGCCGGTATGATGACGCGGTGAACTATTCGACGCTGGCGATCCAAGTAGCGCCCGGCTTCAGCGTCCTCTATGCCAGCCTCGTCGCAGCCTATGTCAATCTCGACCGCCTGGATGCCGCACGCGCAGCCGCCTCGCGGCTGTTGGAGGTCGCGCCGGGCTGGACAAACAGCGCATTCGTGCGGATGAGCGTCGTCCGACCAGAACTCATGGAAATGCTGGCGTCGGCCCTGCGAAAGGCGGGATTGCCGGAATGACCGGGCGAAGCAAGCGCAGGCAGGAAGGGCTGTCGAGAACCATGAAGCCGGCGGCTGGCGCGCCGTCGGTGCACCGGCTAGGCGTATCGTTGCGGCGTCTGCAGAAGGTGTGCCGAGCGCGGCGAAACGATAATGGCCCGCCTGTGGGACGAGCCTCTGAATCGTGCAGCCGGGCTGCTCATCGTGCCGGATGCGGCGAAGCGGACCATAACCGACATTGCATTCCGCTGCGGCAGGAGAGCCGGAGCGTCGCGCGATCCATGGTCTCAAGAGGCGTGATCTGTGGTATCAAAGGCCGGTAAGGGCACGCCGGAGGCGCCGATCCTACCCGCCTCTGACCTGCGGCTTGCGTGTCGCGAATCCTAACTGAGGCCCAACATGGAGCGGAAGCTCGCTGCCATCCTTGCCATCGATGTTGTCGGGTACTCGGCGCTCATGGAGGCGGATGAAGCGGGCACCTTCGACCGGCTAAAACGTGGCCGCAAAGAGCTGTTCGAGCCGGAAATCGCAACACGACACGGGCGAATCTTCAAGCTTATGGGAGACGGCCTGCTGGCGGAGTTCGGCAGCGTGGTGGATGCGGTCGAATGCGCGGTCACGCTTCAACGCGGCATGGCGGAGCGTAACGCGAGCGTCGCCGAAGACCAGCGCTTCGAAGTCAGGATCGGAATCAACCTTGGAGAAGTGATCGTCGAAGGGGACGATCGCTATGGCGAGGGCGTGAACGTGGCCTCGCGCCTCCAGCAACTCGCCGAGCCCAGTGGCATCTGCGTTTCAGAGAAGGTGTCCAAGGAAGTCAGGCAGAAGCTGGCGTTTGCGTTCGAGCCTATGGGCGAGCAGCGGGTGAAGAATATAGCCGAGCCGATATACTGCTATCGCGTAAACCTGCAGCTTCCGAGAGCCGCTCCGGTCGGCCGACTGGCATCGCTGGAATTGCCCGACAAGCCCTCGATCGCGGTTTTGCCTTTCACTAACATGAGCAACGATCCGGAGCAGGAAACCTTTGTCGACGGCTTGACCGAAGACCTGATCACCGACCTATCTCGCTGCGCCGGCCTCTTCGTTATCGCGCGCAACTCGACCTTTGCTTACAAGGGGCGGTCGGTCGATGTGCGTTTGGCCGCGCGTGATCTTGGGGTGCGCTATGTGGTTGAAGGCAGCGCCCGGCGCGCCGCGGGGCGCGTGCGCGTTAATGCGCAGCTGATCGACGCAATCGGCGGCGATCATATCTGGGCCGAGCGCTATGACAGCAGCCTCGAGGACATCTTTGCAGTGCAGGATGAGGTCACGGCCAAGATCGTCGAAGCCCTAGTCGGCCGATTGGCCGGACGGCCGGCGCGCAAACGGCCGACGAGTCTCGAAGCCTATGACCTCTGCGTGCAAGCCCGCGGCGTCAGTTTTCAGACCGGGTTAGGCGCGCGGGAAGCGCGCATGCTCCTGGAAAAGGCGATTGGTCTCGATCCCGACTATGCCGAAGCACATAGCTGGCTGGCCCTCAATCTTTGGCTCGGCTGGCTGTTCTGGGACGAGCCGAAGGAAGCCAACCAGCCTCGCTCGCTCGCGGAAGCGCAGCGGGCAGTGGCGCTCGACCCTAACGATGCCGGGAACCGCTGGGTGCTGGGCATCATACTTGGTCACGAACGGCGTTTCTCGGAATCGGATGCTGAGTTCGAGGCGACCTTCAAGCTCGATCCCAATCATGCCGATGCCTGGGCGATGCGCTCGGATCTCATCACCTTGAGGGGCGACGCGGTCAAAGGCGTCGAATTCGTGAAGCGGGCATTGCGGCTCAATCCGCGCCCACCGGGGTGGTATTATTGGATGGCGGGCCAAGCCTACTATGCGCTCGGCGACTATCAATCCGCGGTCGAGGCTTTACGCAAGCCGGAAACCTACCGCACCACGTCGCGGCGCATGCTAGCGGCAGCCCTCGCGCAGCTCGGGCGCCAGGATGAAGCCCATCAGGAGGCGGAATTCTTCATGATGAGCAATCCCCATTTCAGCATCAAGCACTGGGCAACATCGCAGCCATTCGACGACGAGGAATTGCTCCAGCGCTTCGTCGAAGGCTACCACAAGGCTGGCCTTCCCGACTAAAGGGCGTATCGCTTTGGATCGCCTACTTGCTCTCGTCAGACATAGGCTCGTTTTGGTTGTGAGGGCGATGGCCGTGGGTTCCGATCAATGTCCGTTAAGGGCGGGTTGTGCCCCATTGTGAAGGTGCACTTCATCGGCACCGACAACCAACAACTTTCAAACCGAATCCTTTGTAGCGCTTCCAGGTGAGACGCTAGAATTCGCGGGCTCACGTCGAGCGCTGCGGCTGCGGAGGGCGGCATGGCGAAGAAGAATGCCCAACTGGAACAGAGGCCACATTGTCGGTCAGAAGCCTCCTCTCAAGCCGTGCGAGGTCTGGAGCATTAGCACACGACTGCAGGTGTCAGGCGCGGCACGTGATCTGGCACTGGTCAATTTTGTCATACACAGCAAACTTCGATGCTGTGACCTCGTCACGATCACGGTCGGCGACGTGGCGCTATCCGGCACGTTTCGCGACCGGGCGGTAATCGTCCAGCGTAAGACCGGACGACCAGTACAATTCGAGATCACGGAGCAGACTCGAGCTGCCATCAGCGCCCAGCGTCGGGCTCGATCCCAAGCGATACCGAACTCATTCGATGAGGCGTACCAAAGCCGCGCAGATCTACACGAAGACGGGAAACATTCGCGCGGTGCAACTGCTCCTGGGCCATACGAGAGCACGGTCCGCTATCTCGGCATCGAAGTGGACGACGCTTTGGCGATCTCTGAACAGATCGACCTGTGAAATGAACCTGCGACAACGGACAGAGCGACGCGGGCTGGAAGCGTCGCTTTGTGACCCTTTCGAGACCTTGCGAGGCCGATTTTCCTTCCCGGAACCAGACGTTAAGCGCAACCAGTACTGATGACCCTGTGCAGACCTTTGCGTCGATGACTCGGCCCGGCCGCAGTAAACTCGAAGTGGCCATTCTGAACCGCGCAAACAGTCTCCCTGACAGCGAGGTGCTGGCGGGACGTTTGGCGGAGTAAGTTTTGCGCTCGCAACCAACGCAAATTGGGCGTACCGTGGCATATCGTCGGTTGCTAATACTGGGCCGGCGACGGAGAGCGCAAGACTCCCGCATCAAGACTCTGGGCGCGCTCGTAATTCGCTGTGTTCGGCGCGCTCACAAGACTGTCTGTCACTGCCGGAACCTCTTTTGCTCGGTTCCGGCCAGAATTGCCATTTGCGATTCGGAAGAGGAGCGTTCGGATGCAGATCATGCAAACCCGCCGCCGATTCCTGGCCGGCGCTGCAGCGGTAAGCGCTGCCGGTATTGTCGGTCTTCCGGAGTCGCTTCACGCGGAACCGCCGCTGGAAACGACCACGGTTCGGCTGCCGCGGTGGGTTGGTGGTTCCTACTGCTGGGCCGGCGCGTACATCGCCGGAGAACTGATGCGCGCAGATGGCTTCACCGACGTTTGCTACGTAGAAGCCGACAGAAGCGTCGACCAATCGGAGTGGATCGCACGCGGTGAGACGGATTTCTCGGTCAACTTTCCGCCGAACCAAATCGCGTCGATCGATGCCGGCGTGCCGATCAAGGTGCTAACCGGGTTGCACTCGGGATGCCTCGAACTGATCGCCAAGGAGAGCATCCGCAGCGTCGCGGATCTGCGGGGCAAGAGGGTGGGCGTGGATGGTTTCAATAACTCGCGACACGTGTGGCTGACTCTCATGTCCGCTTATGTCGGGCTCGATCCCGTGAACGATATCCAATGGGTCCTGACTGAAGACGCCACCCCGACGGAGCTCTTCGTCCAAGGAAAGATCGACGGATTCCTCGGCACGCCGCCCCAGCCGCAGGAGCTGCGCGCCAAGAAGATCGGCCACACGATACTCAACAATGCCGTCGACCGCCCATGGTCACAGTATTTCTGCTGCATGATCTCCGCGACAACGGACTACGTGAACAGGTACCCGGTGGCGACCAAGCGGGTCTTGCGATCCATCCTCAAGGCGGCTGACCTCTGCGTGTCGAATCCGCAGAGGGTGGCCCGGCAGATGGTCGATCGCGATTTCGTCCCATCGTATGACTACGCGCTCCAAACGCTGAAGGATATCCGGTACGACCGGTGGCGGGAATTCGATCCTGAAGACTCCCTGCGGTTCTACACACTCCGCATGCAGGAGACGGGCATGATCAAATCGAGCCCGCAACAGATCATCGCCGACGGAACGGACTGGCGCTTCCTCGACGAGTTGAAGCGTGAGCTGAAAACCTGATCCCATTTGTCTCAAGGGGAGACGTGGACATGGAAATCATCCAGAGCCGCCGGCGCTTCCTGGCCGGCCTTTCGGCAGCCGGCGCCGCGAGCCTAGTCGGGGTCCAGCAATCGCTCCCCTCAGAGCCACCGCCGGAAACGACTAGCGTCCGCAGGCGAGCCGCTGCGGAGCCACCGCCTGAGACGACGCGGATCCGGCTCGTCCGGATTCCCAGCATCTGTCAGGCCCCCCAGTATGTAGCCGAAGAACTGCTGCGCAGCGAAGGGTTCACTGAGGTGCACTACCTCCAAAAAGAGGGGACCGCAGACATCGCGTCGGCCCTCGCCTCTGGTGAAGCCGACCTCAGTGCGCATTTCGCCGCCCCGCTCCTTCTCAGCCTGGAAGCGGGGGATCCCATCGTAATCCTGGCAGGACTCCACGTCGGCTGCTTTGAGCTGTTCGGCACCGATCGCATCCAGTCGATCCGCGACCTCAAGGGGAAGACCGTGGCCGTGCCAGCGCTAGATTCCAGCCGATACGTCTTTCTCGGCGCTATGACGGCTTATGTGGGCCTGGACCTCCATAAGGACATACACTTCGTCACGCATCCGGGACCCGAGTCCATCCCGCTCCTAAGTGAGGGGAAGATCGATGCCTACCTAGGCTTTCCCCCCGAACCGCAGGAGATGCGGGAGCGGCAGATCGGACATGTGGTGATTAGCAGCACCGTGGACCGGCCCTGGTCGCAATACTTCTGCTGCATGCTGGCTGGGAACCGGGAGTTCGTCCGCACGTATCCGGTGGCCACCAAACGCGCCCTCCGCGCCATCTTGAAAGCGGCGGATTTCTGCGCCAGCGAGCCGGAGCAGTCCGCGCAGTACTTGGTGGAGCAGGGCTATACTAGGCGCTATGACCATGCCCTCCAGGTCATAAAGGGGCTCCCCTACGGTTGGCGTGGGTATAGCGCTGAGGACACCCTGCGCTTCTACGCCTTGCGCCTCCACGAGGTCGGGATGCTAAAGAGCACCCCCCAGAAGCTCTTGGCCCAAGGCACCGACTGGCGCTTCTTCAGCGAACTGAAGGAGGAGTTGAAGACGTAGGCAATCGCCAACACGCCGTGCGCCCTATCGAGGGAAGGAGTGGCTTATGCAGATCATCCAGAACCGCCGCCGTTTCCTAGCCGGCGCTGCGTCAGCCGGCGCCGCGGGCCTTATCGGCACCTCTACGCAAGCCTGGGCTGAGCCGCTGCCGGAGACCACCTCGGTCCGCCTGCCGCGGTACATCGGCGGCGCCTATTGCTGGGCGGGCCTGTACCTCGCCGGAGAGATGCTGCGCGCCGAGGGATTCACCGATGTCCGCTATGTGCAAGGTGACAAGAAGGTTGATCATTCCGCGTGGATCGCAAACGGCGAGACGGATTTCAGTGTGAACTATGTGCCGATTCATCTGGCGTCGATCGATGCAGGAGTGCCGATCAGGGTACTAAGCGGACTGCACTCCGGGTGCCTCGAACTGATCGCCAACGACAGCGTCAAAGGCGTCTCGGACCTGCGGGGAAAGCGGGTTGGGGTCTTTACGCTTGATTCGCCGCAACACGTGTTGGTTTCTCTGATGGCCGCCTATGTTGGGCTCGATCCCGTCAACGACATCGAATGGGTCATCGAAGAGCACAATTTTGCGGAAGGCTTCGTCGAAGGAAAGTACGATGCAGTGCTCGGCCAACCGCCCCGCACGCAGGAACTTCGCTCCAGGAAAGTAGGCCACACAATCCTCAACTCGACCACCGACCCGCCGTGGTCGCAGCACTTCTGCTGCATGATTTCCGCGACTGCGGATTATGTAGACAGATACCCGGCGGCGACAAAGCGCGTCCTGCGGTCCATCCTCAAGGGCGCCGACCTCTGTGTCTCAGATCCGTCATGGACTGCAGGGCAGCTGGTCGATCGAGGTTTCGTCCCCAGCTACGAACTCGCGCTGCAAACGCTTGGCGACCTCCGGTACGACAGATGGCGGGATTTCGATGCCGAAGCCTCGATGCGCTTCTACGCGCTGCGCATGTACGAAACGGGCATGATCAAGTCGAGCCCGCAAGAGATAATCGCCACCGGAACGGATTGGCGCTTTCTCGATCAACTAAAGCAGGAGTTGAAGACGTAGGCAATCGCCGAACGTCGTGTCCCATCAGGGAAGGAAAGGCTTATGCAGATCATCCAGAACCGCCGCCGTTTCCTCACAGGCCTGTCCGCGCTCGCAGGTGTGGGTCTTGCAAAGGGCCGCAACGCGGCCGCCGCCGAAGCGGCACCTGAAACCACGGTCGCCCGCTTTGCGGCGGCGCCGGGTATCTGCATCGCTCCGCAGTACGTCGCCGAGGATCTGATCCGCGCAGAGGGGTTCTCAGATTTCGGCTTCGTGGCCGCCGAGGCCGGTATCGCCCAGACCGAGATGCTGGCGCGCGGCGACATCGACTTCGGCATTGACTTTGCCACGGCCCTAATCATTCCGGTCGACACTGGCGCTCCGATCAAGGTGATCTCCGGAGTCCATGTCGGCTGCTACGAGTTGTTCGGACGCGAGAACATCAAGAGCATCGCGGATCTCAAGGGCCGCAAAGTCGGCGTCGGCGGCAATCTATCGTCGGATCCGCATATCTTCGTCAGTGCTATGGCGACCTATATCGGCCTCGATCCGCAACGCGACATCGAATGGATCGTCGGCGAGGCAAAGCCGGCGGAGCTCTTCGCCGAGGGCAAGGTCGACGCCTTCCTGGCTTTTCCGCCTGAGGCTCAGGACCTGCGCACCCGCAAAGTCGGCCACGTCATCCTCGACAGTTCCAAGGACCGGCCGTGGTCACAATATTACTGCTGCATGCTGGCGGTCAACGCCGCGTATGCCGAGAAAAATCCAGCTGCCACCAAGCGCGTCATCCGGGCCATCATCAAATCGGCCGACATCTGCGCGGCCGAACCGGAACGGGTGGCACGCCTGCTGGTGGATGGCGGACACACCGAACAATACGACTACGCCGTGCAGTCGCTCCGCGAGCTCCCATACTCTGATTGGCGCGACTTCGATCCCGAGGACACGATGAGGTTCTTCTCGCTGCGGCTGCATGAAGCCGGGATTGTCAAGTCGAGCCCAAACGAGATCATCGCGAACGGCACGGATTGGCGCCTTTTCAACGAGGTCAAGCGCGAGATGAAAACGTGAGCGAGTGGCCGGCGCGCATCTTGCTGCTGGCGCTGATGGCCGGGCCAGCACACGCGCACGACGCGCCCCACGACGAGCGCCTGCCGACGATCGGACAGGCGCCGGACTTTACCTTGGTATCGCAGGACAGGGTGCGCGTGTCGCTGCACGACTTTCGCGGCAAGGTGGTCGCCGTCTCATTCATCTATACGCACTGTACCGACGTCTGCCCCATGCTGACCGCCCATATGGCCAGCGTGCAGGAAAAGTTGGGTAGTGCATTCGGACCGAAAATCGCCTTCGTTTCGATCACCGTCGACCCGGAGCGCGACACGCCCGATGTTTTGAAGGAATATGCGCAGAATTTTGGCGCCGATCTGAAGGGCTGGTCGTTTCTTACCGGTGATCCGGCGATTGTCCATGAGGTTGGACGGAAATACGGGGTCATCGCGAAGAAAGCGGCGAACGGAGATGTCGACCATACCTTGTTGACGTCGCTCGTGGACCCCGGTGGCATCTTGCGAGTACAGTATCTTGGTGTCCGGTTCGACCTGGAGGAGTTCCGGGATGACCTTCTCAGCCTCTTGGACGAATCCAAATAGCATAACGAACCGGCTCGTTGGCTGGGTTGCCCGGCTGCCGGCGCGCGTCCAGACCAAGCTCTTGATCGCGTTCCTGTCGATTGTCGGCCTGCTGATCGTGCTCGGGGCCGTCGGGTTGCAGGTGCTGAGTGGGGTCAATGATCAAACAAACGAGCTGATCAAGTTGCAGCGCCGGATAGCAGCCTATCGCCAGGTCCAGCACGATACGACCACCCAGCTCTACGGCATCTCCACCGCCCTTTTGCTTCAGGACGACCGGATGCTGGATGCGGCGCTGCGCCAGCTCAACCAGTTCGGCTACGACCTCGACCGCATGGAGTTCGTCGCCAAAGCCGAGGTGGAAGTGCTTGGCCAGGTCAGGCAAGAGTACGAACGGCTGACGGCCGGGGTGACGCACGTGGCAGAGCTCGTCCGCGCCGGCCGCACTGAGGAGGCGCGCAAGGTTCAGCTTGATGAAATCATACCGTCGGCTGATAGCCTCGAGCGGCTGACAAACCAGCTGGTCAACATGGCCGAGGCCGACATGGTAGTGGCCATCGAAACGACCGAGGGTGCGTACGGCACGTCCAGACTGATCGTGGTCTCGTTTGCTGTGGGCAGTATCCTGCTGGCGTTGGGGCTCGGCTACATCATCTCCTGGTCGTTGATCGAACCGGTCAAGAAGATCGAGACGCGCCTCAGCCAGATAGCGGCCGGCGACTTCGCCCAACAGGTTGCCGTCGCCAATCGCGACGAACTTGGAGTGCTCGCCGCTAACGTCAACCAGACCTCCGACCAGCTGGGGCGCCTGTATCAGGAGATTGAGACACGCACCCAGCAGCTCGACGAAGCCCTTCAGCAGCAGACAGCCACTGCAGACGTTCTGAAGGTCATCAGCCGCTCTACCTTCGATCTGCAGGTCGTGCTCGATACGTTGGTGGAATCGGCTGTCAGGCTCTGCCGTGCCGACAAGGGTGGTATCGTGCAGTTGCTGGATGGCGTATTCCGCTATGTGTCGACGCATGGCTACCCGCCCAGTTTCCGTGCTTATGTCGACGCCAATCCACTTCCAGCGCTTGCCGCAGGCCGAGGCTCCGCCGTAGGGCGCGTAATCGAAGATCGGCGGATCGTGCAAATCGAAGACGTGACCGCTGATCCGGACTACCGCGTCGCCTTGATCGCTGAGGCAGGCGGATTCCGCACCGTCCTCGCTGCCCCGCTGTTGCGGGAAGGTGATCTCGTTGGCGTATTCGTCATGACGAGGGTTGAGCCGCAACCTTTCAATCCCAAGGAGATCGCGCTCGTCGAGACATTCGCCGACCAGGCGGTGATCGCCATCGAGAATGCGCGGCTTTTCGAGGCGGTGCAGTCACGGACGCGCGAGCTTGCCGCGTCTGTTGGTGAGCTCGAGGCGCTTGGTGAGGTGAGCAAGGCGGTCAATTCGACGCTGGATCTCGACACGGTGCTGAAAACGATCGTCGCCAAAGCGGTCCAGTTGTCGGAGACGGATGCTGGCACCATCTACGTGTTCAGCAGCACGCGGCAGCAATTCCGTTCGCGCGCAAACTTCGGTATGAGCGATGAGCTTATCGCCGCAGTCTCACACCAGACGATCGGGCTGGCCGACATGGGGATCGGCGACGCACCCGGGCGCTGCATGCCGGTGCAGTTTCCCGACCTCAGCGAGGAGGCCTCATCCTTCCTTGTAAGAAAGACGATCCTCGAAGCCGGATATCGCGGTATCCTGATCGTTCCGCTGCTGAGGCCCAACAAGATCGTCGGTGCACTGGTCGTCAGGCGCTACAAGCCAGGTGCCTTCCATGAGCAAGTTGTCCACCTGCTGGAGACCTTCGCAGCCCAATCGGTGCTCGCGATCCAGAATGCCAAGCTGTTCCGGGAGATTGAGGAGAAAGGCCGGGAGTTGGAGGCTGCTAGCCGCCACAAGTCGCAGTTCCTAGCGAACATGAGTCACGAGCTCAGGACACCGCTCAATTCGGTCTTAGGCTTCACAGAACTGCTGGTCGACGGCATCTACGGCGAACTCCCGGACAAGGCAAAGACGACCGTCGCGCGCGTGCAGGCAAACGGCCGTCACCTCCTCGGGCTCATCAACGACGTACTCGACCTTTCCAAGATCGAAGCCGGCCAGCTCACGCTGGCGATCGAGGACTACTCCGTCGCGCAGATTGTTCGTTCGGCCGTTACGGCTGTCGAGCCGCTGGCACGAGCGAAGGGTCTCGAGCTTTCAACGGCTGTTGCCGAGAAACTTCCAATCGGCCGCGGGGACGAACGCCGTTTGACGCAGGTCCTGCTCAATCTTGCAGGCAATGCCGTCAAGTTCACCGAAACGGGTGCGGTCGACATTCTTGCCGATGCGGTCGACGGGCACTTCGAGATCACCGTCCGAGACACCGGCCCCGGCATCGCGTCCAAGGACCAGGCTCTCATCTTCGAAGAATTCCAGCAGGTCGACAACAGCAGCACCAGGCAGAAGGGTGGCACAGGTCTTGGCCTGGCGATCTCGAAGCGCATCGTTGAAATGCATGGCGGAACCATAGACGTCGAGTCCGTGAGCGGGTCAGGGTCGACATTCCGTCTCAAGGTACCAATCCGGGTGAATGAGGACGTGAGGGCCGCATGAGCAAACGAATCCTGATGGTGGAAGACACCGAGGACAACCGCCAGATCATCCGCGATCTCATTGCCACCACCGAATACGAACTGATCGAGGCAGCGGACGGCGCCGCCGGCATCGCTGCAGCCGGAGCGCACAGGCCAGACCTGATCCTTATGGACATTCAGCTCCCGGTGATCGACGGGTATGAAGCGGCCCGCCGCATCAAGGCCGACCCGGCGCTCCGGCACATTCCGATTATCGCCGTCACCTCCTACGCGTTGTCGGGCGACGAGGCGAAAGCCCTTGCTGCTGGGTGCGATGGTTACATTGCCAAGCCATTCAGTCCGCGCCAGCTGCTTTCCGAGATTCGCGGGTTCCTTTCTTGAGGGAGGCAGCGCTTTGCACGATCCGCCTCGCATTCTCGCGGTCGACGATACTCCGGAAAACCTCGAGATCCTGCGCATGCGCCTCGAGGCGAATGGCTACGAAGTTGCAACCGCCGCCGATGGGGAAGAGGGGCTTGCGAAAGCCCGCGAACTCACGCCGGATCTGATCCTGCTCGACATCATGATGCCGAAGCTCGACGGCATCAGTGTAGTACGCATGCTCAAGCACGATCAATCGCTGCGATCGATCCCCGTTATTCTGGTCACCGCTAAAGCCGACACGCGCGACGTGGTCGAGGGGCTGGACGCCGGTGGCGACGACTATCTGACAAAGCCCTTCGAGCACAGGGCGCTGTTAGCGCGGGTGCGCTCGATGCTGCGCCAGAAGGCGCTTCACGACACTGTCGCGAGCCAAGCCAAACGCCTTGAGGACCAAGCCGCGCAACTTTCCGACTGGAATCGCTCGCTCGAGCAAACCGTGGCCGACCAGGTGACGGAGCTCGATCGAATGGCGCGGCTCAGGCGGTTCCTGCCCGAACAGGTCGCCGACCTCATCGTTGCGGCGGGCAATGGAGATGCGCTCTTGCAGAGCCACCGTCGCGAGGTGACCGTTGTCTTTTGCGATTTGCGCGGCTTTACGGCCTTCGCAGAGACCGCCGAACCCGAAGAAGTCATGACCGTTCTTGCCGAGTATCATTCCTGTCTTGGTGAACAAATTGTCCGCCACGAGGGGACTCTCGAGCGGTTCGTGGGCGACGGGATCGTCGTGGTTTTCAACGATCCACTGCCATGCGCCGACCACAGCGAGAGAGCTGTCTCAATGGCTGCTGCAATGCGCGACGCGATTGACGAGCATTCAGAGCGATGGCGCAAGCGGGACTATTTGCTTGGCTTTGGGATCGGCATTGCCAGGGGCCACGCAACCATCGGGCGCATCGGTTTTGATCAGCGCTCGGACTATGCCGTCATCGGCACTGTGTCGAACCATGCCGCCCGATTGTGCGAGGAGGCCAAATCGCGCCAGATTCTTGTTAGCCAGCGGGTCCTCGGCGCTGTCGAGTCGCTGGTCGAATCCGTTCTTGTTGGCGAACTGACGCTGAAGGGTTTTCGCCGCCCGATGCCTGCCTATGAAATCGTGCGGTGGATCGGTCGGCCAAGCTAGGGTTGGACGCACGCTGGTCTCTTTCGGAGATACGGCCCATCGAACCGTCGGCACAAAGCATCCCAGCCACGACCGATCTCGAATCCGCCCGCAACGGGGAGAAAGTGTGCGTTCTGCCAGTAGCAACCCTGATGGCAGCCTGTGGCGCGACTGCGCCCATTACCGCGGTCAGCTTCAACGGGAGAGCCGGCATCCGACCTATTGAAGTACCCCTCATTGTCGGCTCCGGAGGCGCTACAATGCGCGAGCCCGCATCGCGCGCTTCGGGCGGTTATCGTACAGAAGAGGACAGGGCGGCCAGTGCAGTTCGAGATCACGGAGCAGACACGCGCAGCCGTCAGTGCATGGATCGCAGGCCGAGGCCTGACCGAAACGGATTTCCTTTTCCCGAGCCGGGTTCGCGCTAAGCCGCACATGTCTACGAGGCAGTATGGGAGGATCGTAGGCAGATGGGTATCCAGCATCGGTCTCTATCCAAAGCGATACGGAACACACTCAATGAGGCGGACAAAGGCATCACAAATCTACAAGAAAACGGGCAACATCCGCGCCGTCCAGCTGCTACTCGGTCACACGAAGCTGGAGAGCACCGTCCGCTACCTCGGGATAGAGGTCGATGACGCGCTGGCGATTTCCGAGCAAGTCGAACTATAGGCTACGCGGAGCGGCGCCGGCATGAAGCGTCGCTCCGTGACCCGAACCGGACCTTGCTGACACGCAGACAGTGTCCGCCGCGCGACGTGGCCGCAGTGGTTGCCGGTTCCAAGAAGACGCCCGCCGCAGAGTCCGCCTGCGATCCGTTCCGACGTCACACACCAATTGCAGAGGCTATTACAGCGGTATAGCCAGCGAGTGGGCGAGCTTGATGAGATCGGCCTGGCGGCTTGCTCCCGTCTTGAGGAAGATGTGCTCGAGATGTGTCTTAAACGGTCGTGCGCCGGATCCCAAGCGCCGCTGGCGTCTCCAGCGTCGTCCTGCCGGCAGCGATCTGCTCGAAGACGTGCGCCTCGGCGGCGGTAAACCCGCAGCATGCTCACCGAAAAAGACGATCGCTGATCACCCCTCACCATAGCGTCATGGTCCAAGACAGCGGAGATCCTTGTCCAACGCATTGTCTGAATCGATAGCCGCCAATCGATTCACGACATCGATGGAAATCTGAGATGTCGTCCCAGCCTATGGAAGGGCCGGCATCTCCCCGTCACCGACCCGCCAGGTCCACGCACCCATCTCTGGCCGGTTCGCGATCATGTCCTGCAACGAAGCCTCGAACGCTTCGTCCGCACCGGCCGGGATGACAAAGAGTGTCGTCGCTGGCTTGGAATGCCTCCATCCCCACAGGAATATGCCCGAGGGTTAAGAACGGCCTCGATGACCGACCGTCTTTCGTCCACCAAATCGGCATAGGTCGAGCTGACGAAGATCTGGTATTTAACGTCCATGCGGCTTCACCCTTCGATCCGCCCTTGTAAGTCTGCAAGCAGGCTGGGGATAACGTTCCGTGCCCGCATCAAGAAGCCGAGTCATGATTCTTGCAAGGGGTGAAGTGATCAAAGCCCGACCCGCGCGCTGGCACGCTAGGTTGCCCGGTTTGCCGGAACGAATAATCACTTGCGGCCGAGGAGTATGAAACGTGCGGTGCCCCCCGCCGCGGCGACAGCCTTCGCTATTCCTTCTTGTCGACCAGCGCCCGTAGTGCCGAGACGTCATGCAGCAATAACCTGCTGCCGCGCTTTTCGATCAGGCCTCTCTTGGCGAGGTCGCTCATTTCGCGCGAGACCGCTTCCCTGTGCGTGCTCATCGTTGCCGCCAGCTCGGAATGCGTCGGTGCCGGGCTTATGGACACCTCGCCGTCCACGAGTGCGGCTTTCTCCGCCCGATGCAGGAGCTCGACGATCAGCCGTTTTCGCACGACCAGAGTGCTGTATTCGAATACCCGCTCGGTCATGCGCCGGAGCTGGGCAGACAGATGCTCAAGCAGCATCCAGGCAAAAGTCGGGTGGGTCATCACGATATCCCGGAATGCTGTGCCGGACAGCCGTGCAGCGCGGGTTGCCTCCAGCGCGACTACGCTGGCAGAGCGTGCAATCCCGTCAATGCCTCCGAGCTCCCCGAAAATGTCACCCGGTTCGACATCGCGATACGCTATCTCCCTGCCGTCCGCTGAAACCAGTGTCACGCGAGCCCGTCCTTCCAGCAGGAAGAAGACATCGCGACCAGTGTCGCCGTGGGAAATGATTAGCTCGTTGTGTCGATAGCTGCGCTCGTGCCACCGTTTGGTCAGCGCGGCGAGGTCGGCATCGCAAAGTCTTGAGATGAAGGCCAGAGAGCCTGTCACAACGGTCTCTTGTTCAATCAAGTGTACTTCACCTTACTCCCTATCCAAGGAAATTTGATGGCCGCAGGCCCCGCTTTCCGGGATGCAAACTGGGAGCGGATTTCGCCAATGTTTTCCCCGGTGTGGGAATTCCCACAGCCGAGCCTGGTTCGACTGTCATATCCTTGTTGCAACGTCAGGCCCGCCGGCTCGTGTGCAAGCCGGCGAAGGGAAAGGGAACAGTCATGAAATTCTTGGCTCCCGTCACAAAACTTGCTGCGGGGTTTCGCAAATTCGTCGCGCCGCGCTACCGCCCGGAGCTTTATTACATGCGTGGCCCGGGGCCAGCCACCGCCCGCCGTATGGGCACGCCGCGGCAAAACCAATCCATCGACCACTACGCCTAACTTGCCTCGCGGACGGCTGACGCTCTCGCCCGGAGTGCCGTTCGCGCCGTTCCGTACCGGTCAATTCAGATCAATGAAGGGACGATCTGATCATGGTTATAATTCATGCTGCCGCCATTGGTCCATTTCGCAGGTGGTTACGCCTCCGCGCCGAGCGAAAAGCTCTCTTGTCGGCAACGGACCAGTTGAGCCGTTTACCCGATGACGTCCTTGGCGACATCGGCATCTCACGTGACGAAATCATGTGCGATTTGCGAAGCCGCGCCATCCGTCATGCGGGGGCAGGCGCGGCCGGCACGACGATCGAGCGCACCAGGATCGCTTCGGCCTCGATCCCGAGACGGTTGGCTGCCGGCAGTGGCTACGCCTCGGCCGAGATCCCCTTTGGCTGGTCCACGAGCGCGCGATCGAGCCTTACATCGCGGCTTCGACAAGCAGCGGCGCGCGGACGGGACCTTCGAACGGCACTACACCTGCGACCCCAAGGACTGAATGTTGACCGACGGGAGCTGGGGAGGATCTCAAAATGATCATGTCAGTTGTTAAGTCCCTCGCGCCTGTGACGCTCGGCACCGTGCTGATCGCAATCAGTCCGGCTTCATTGTCGGCTTCTGACGCTCAGGACCTCGCGTTCGCTCACGCTGACATGCCAATCAAACAGCTGAAAGACGTCTATTTGGATTGCGAGCGGGGAGGCCGCCGGTGCGCTGGGGACGGAAGACGTGATGTACTGTTCGATGCGCGAGTTCGGACTAGGCGTGCGATAGCAGTTTGCGCATAATCAACGATGCATGGCCTTCTGCACCGTGCGACGCGGCCCTGCGATCGATCACTTCGAACCATGTTTGCGGTAAAAGGCCATTGCCCGGTCGTTTCCCTCGAGCACTTCGAGTGCGATGCTCGGAATGCCCGAATGGGCGGCAAAGACAGCGTGCAATATATTAGCGGCTAGCCCGGTGCCGTACTCGCTTTGATCGATGTGGATCCCGTCAAGCATGACGTCGCCGGCTTCATTCATCTTAGCCATCGCGTAGCCGGCAATCGAGCCGTCTGGCCGTTCTGCCACGAACGACATTTTGTTGGTGTCTGTCAGTTTCGCCGCAATCCGCTGCAGCGTGTGATCTTCATCCGAAATCCGGGCCGCGGTCTCGGCACCCATGATTGGCGAGTACGTCCTGCGCCAAGACTCTCCAATGAGCAGCGATACCGACGGCACGTCCTGCTCAGTCATGGCTCTGATTTGCGTCATCGATAATGTCCCCTGCCGGTCAATTATAGCGTTGCCGGACGGGCCGCTCAAATTCGGAGCGGCGGCCTACCGCCGCTTCATCGCATGGGGGTCACGCCGTTCCCTTACACCTACCATCAGGCATGGTCCGCAGGTCGACTCCTACCGATGAGCTAACGTCCGCTCTGGAGAAGCACCGCGAATGTCTGAACATGGCGCTCCTTGCCCGTTCGGGTGGACAAAACGAACAGCCGCTGTCCACCTCTGAGCGGCAGTTTAGTTGGGTGCCAAGCGTTAGATTTTGGCAGGAAGCGGCCGGCTTTGCGACCGCCAAGCCGACCGCGGTCGATCAGCCCGCGCAGTTCTGGAACAGGTTCGGTAGCCGGTGGACCTCGTCGAGCATAACCAGCTTGTCCTGATGCTCGGCCAAATAAAGCTCCGGCTCGGCAAGCCGTGCGCGGTCGGCGTCCGACTCGAGGTCAAGGTAGATCGAAGGACGCCGTTCGGCTATTTCCGGCGCCAGGGTTGTCTTGCCGACCTGAAGCGGCCCGAGCAGCGCAACAGCGGGCATGCTGTCCAGCGTCTCGGTGAGTTCTATGCTGATGCGGCGTCCAATTATCCTTGCAATTATGGAGTACAGTTCCAGTTTTGCAAGGAAACCGGCAGCCCAGCCGTGCAAGACGCGCAGAGGCAAGGGCGTTAAAAGGCGCCGACGCCTTAGTTGTGAGATTGGCCCGGAACCGATCCCGCCGATGCTGACCCGGTTCATCACAATAAACAGAGCATTCGCCAAGGCACGACGGACTCTGAAACCGGGTTGATTGTCCGACCATGACGGTCGGATAACTGTCAGGACGAATTCCGATCGCGCAGGAACGCGACGAAGATCGGTAAGGCAGGATTGGCGTTGTCGGGTCGCCAACGGGCTAAACTGGAGATCTGAATTGGTTTGCCCCGATCCGCAGCTTACGACAGATCGCATCTTTAAGAACCCTGTAGGCATCTCGGTCGTGGATCAGAGCGACTACAAGCCGGTTTCCGACGAGGCGCAAAGATGCCTGCACTGACGTGATGTTCGAGGATTGGAGGATGCTGCACGCCGCGTCCAACAGCGTCGGCGAGCAGAAATGCTTCGCCTCTGCGGACGAGCAACGTCTCTTGCTCCAGATCCTGCCACTCGATCACGGAATGGCTTGCGAGAGAATGATTTGAAGCAAGAACGACAGCCAGAGTGTCTTTCCACAGTGTCAGTTCGCATGCGCCGCCGGTGAATCGGGAGGAGAAGGACACGACGACGTCGGCCTGGGTGGCACCCAGAGCAGCCTTCGGCGAAGGATAAGAACTCTCTATCAAGCTGACGGTCACATTTGCATGAGATTGCCCGAACTCGATGATTGCATCCAAGCCTCGCCCGGCGAGGATGATTCCGTTGGAGCCGATGGAAAGCTTTCATGTTCATCTTTGGTGGCGGTCCTGGCCAGAGTGAGAGTATCATCAAGCTCGAGCAGCACGGAGCGCGGACGCTCCAGGAAAGCGCTCGCCTGCCGGGGTTGGGCCGATGTCGCGGGCATGGCGGCGAAATCCTCGTTCCCATGGCGTATTCGAGATCGCGTATGCGCCGGCTGACGGCGGAGTGATCGATCCCTGCGCGTCGCGAGGCGCGAAGAAAGCTGCCCTCCTCCGCGACCACAAGTGCATAATTGAGGGTCGCGAGTTGGACGGAGCTCCGCATCTCTGCTCAAAGTCAAGTTGGCGACAAAACGCGTTTGAGCGCTTTTGGCCGCTGCGGACTATCGCCAGATCTCAGTATTGACAAAGGGTGGGCAGTCCAACCCTCCTTAGAAGAACAATACTGAAAACACCGTGCATGGCCGCACTCGTTTCGGATTGCTTGGCGCATGGCCAACCGTTCCCGAAACGAGTGCTGCTGTGTTTAGTCCAGTATTGGAGGCTCCAATTGGTGGGGTAATCTTGTCCGTATCTTTGCACGATGTGCTTGCCAATGGCACTACCAAGATTTGGCGAGTGACAGCACGGGTCAGTCGCACGCATCATCGCCCAATGCCATGGTGAGGAGATGATGCGGTGATACAGACAAGCACACCGAGATCCGGCCAGCAGACACATTCGAGCAACATCAACAGCGAGACTGTCGCGTGGCCTCTGGTGGTAGGAGTCGGTCGGGCACACGCCCATCACGGGGAATTCCTCCAAGGCGTCTTTGAAGCGGAAAACGGACGGCTTTGTCGCGGACTCGTCACGCTTCCGCTGACGTCGCAAGAGTCGCTAGTGACCTTCTGGCCGGATGAACAAGATGGCATTCGGCCGCGACCCGCAAACCGGATCAAAGCGGCGCGCGCGGCGGCCCTCACGCTCGAGCATGTCGGGGTAGCTGGAAGAGGGGGAGAATTGACGATCGAAAGCTCTATTCCGATAGGGCACGGCTACGGTTCCTCTACGGCAGACGTCATTGCGTCGATCCGCGCGGTCGCGGCTTCGGCGCGCGTCACGCTGCGCCAGTCAACTGTTGCGCGACTGGCGGTGGCCGCGGAAGGCGCAAGCGACGCCATCGCCTACTGCGACCAAGCTCTCCTCTTCGCTCACCGGGAAGGCCGTACAATCGAACATTTCGGAGGCGAGTTCCCGCCCTTTCTCGTTGTGGGTTTCAGGGACGGCAGTGCCCGGCCCATCGACACGCTGGGCATGCGACGAGCACGCTACGATAGTGAGGAAATCGGAGTCTTCCGTGTTCTGCGCGGATTGGCGTGTCGCTCAATTAGGCGACAAGATCCCCGCCTGCTTGGACGTGTCGCAACCATCAGCGCCAGGATAAGTCAGAGGTATCTGCCGAAGGCAGCTTTCAACACTGTTCTGGACATAGCGCGCGGGCATGACGCATGCGGCGTGCAAGTGGCTCACAGTGGCACTTTGATCGGCATCCTCCTGGATGCTGCCGCACCGCGACCCGCCATGCGCGCCGTCGAACTCGCAAGGCAGTTGAGGGGCGCAGGCTTCACAGATGTTCATACATTTGGCCTTAACGCCGAAACGAGAGTAATCCAGTGAGCGCAGGTGAAGACTACTTACGCGCCTATGAAACACCGCGATTTGCCCAGCTCGCGCCTAACCTCAACGCCGCCTGCTTTTCCCTCATGAAGCTGCTGCCCGCCCGATTCATGGTGGACCGTGCAGAAGCATCAGGACGCCTTAAGCGCGGTGGGCACATCATTGAAACGACGTCGGGCACGTTCGGCCTGGCCATCGCCATGCTAGCTGCCGCCCGCGGGTATGGGCTTACGCTCGTCACGGCCTCCAGCCTCATCGACGTGAAACTCAAGAGACGGCTGGAACAGCTCGGTGCCAAAGTGATGGCCATCGATGATCCTCAGGGAGACGGCAATCAGCGTGGTCGGCTCGAGTACCTTCAGAAGACCTTGCAAGATAACCCGGACACGTATTGGCCACGACAGTACGACAGTCCGGAAAACCGGCTTGCCTACGCGCGCCTGGCGGATCTCGTTGTTCGTTCACTCCGCCGCGTCGATTGCCTCGTCGGCTGCGTGGGAACAGGGGGATCGCTGTGTGGAACCGGAGGTTTCCTTCGTGAGCTCTTTCCAGATCTCAGGATGATTGCTGTCGATACCCACAGAAGCATGCTCTTCGGCCAGCCTGTCGGAAGGCGCATGCTGCGCGGGCTCGGCAACAGCGTTTTGCCGGACAATGTTCGACATGAGATGATCGACGATATTCATTGGGTGGGCGCATTACCAGCTTACGCCATGGCGCATGGGCTTTTTCGCGATCACGGGCTGTTCATGGGCCCGACCAGCGGCGCCGCAGCCCTGGTCGGCGCATGGTTCGCCAAGCAAAATCCCGAAGCCTCCACCGTCGTCATAATGCCAGATGAAGGGCATCGTCATTCCGATACAGTCTATAACCCGGATTGGCTCGCCGGCTTGAAGGACTGGCCAATCTCAATTCCACTTGAGCCAACAGTTCTCAAGCGAATTCACCCGGCCGAGGAGACGGCATGGACCAGATTTCCTTGGGACCGTAGAACTCTAAGCGCCGTTCTCGCAGAGTTTGAGGGCTCGTCCCCGGCGGAGCGACAGGTCTGAATTCAGAGCTTTGACGCGACAAGGCAGCACCGGCCAAGAGTCAGACGGGGTGCATCACCCGGTGAAGAAAATCCCTAGTGCGTTCGTGCTTCGGGTGTCGAAGGAGGTCCTTGGCCGGACCTTGCTCGACGATCCGGCCGCCGTCGAGAAAGAGGACACTATCGGAAACCTCGCGGGCGAACTGAATTTCGTGCGTAACCACGAGCATGGTCATGTTCTCGTGTGCGAGCGCGCGCATGACCTGCAGGACCTCGCCGACCGTTTCCGGGTCAAGTGCGGAGGTGGGCTCGTCGAAAAGAATGGCCTGTGGGCGCATCGCCAGGGCGCGGGCGATGGCCACGCGCTGCTGTTGGCCGCCCGACAATGACGCGGGATAGGCATTCGTCTTATCGGCCAAGCCGACGCGATTGAGCAATGCCGTGGCCCGCTCCCGGACCTGCTTCCTATTTTCCTTCAGCACGTAGAGCGGCCCTTCCATGACATTTTCCAGGGCTGTGCGGTGCGGAAACAGGTTGAAACGTTGGAAAACCATGGAAACGCGGGCGCAGATGGCGTGAACCTGGGGCGAGGCGGCATCGACCACGGTGCCGTCGATGCTGATGCGACCGCGCTGATAGGTCTCAAGCCCGTTCACACATCGTAGAAGCGTCGATTTGCCGGAACCCGAGGGCCCAATCAGACATACGACCTGTCCTTTGGCGATCTCGGCGTTGATCCCCTTGAGGACTTCGTGGGCACCGAAGGACTTGTGCACGTTGTCAAAGGTGATCATCCCGCCGCCCCAAGATAGCTTTCGACTCTGCGCATAAACAGGTTCAGCGGAACCGTCAGGCACAGGTAAAGCAGTGCCACCAAGGTAAAAACTGTCATGTTGTCGAATGTGGACGACGCAAGCATCTTGCCTTGCATGGTCAGCTCCTGAACCGAAATCACCGACACAAGCGAGGAGTCCTTCAGCAGCATGACCATGTTGTTGGCGTAAGGCGGCAGGATAATCTTGAATGCCTGCGGCAGCACCACGCGGCGCATCATCAACGGACGCTTCATTCCGATCGATTTTGCCGCTTCGACCTGACCCTTATCGACCGCCTCGATGCCAGCCCGGAAAGTTTCCCCGAGATAGCAGGAGTGAGCCAGCCCCAGCCCGATCGTGCCAGCCTGGAGCGCAGTCAGGTTGATGCCGATCTCGGGCGCGACAAAGTAGATATAAAAGAGAACCACCAACAGTGGTATGCCGCGCACGAAGTCGACAAGGAGCCGCGTCGGCACGGCGACACAGCGTATCCCCGATGTCCTGAACAGCGCCCAGACAAGGCCGAGCGCCGTCGCAAGACACAGCGCAAGAAAGGTTATCATGACGGTCAGCCAAACGCCGTTAAGAAGAAGCGGCAGATATTCCGTTGCATGCGCGATGAATTTGGTCATGGCCGGCTTCCTCTTGGCACGTACCCCGGCCGTCAAAGCCGGTCATTCCGATGCGATCCCTTGGTCCTGCCAGCCGGCGCTTCTGTCGAGGTCAGTGCGGGTTGGCCTCAAAGGCCATATTTGGCAAATATTCGGCTTAATTCGCCGCTTTCCTTCAGCTTGGCGATGGAGGCATTCACCTTTTCGAGAAGCAGTGGATTTTCCTTGGCAACCGCCAACGCGACCTCGCCTTTTTTCATCGGCTGATAGCCGTCGACGAGGCGAACACCCAGGTCGGGATTCTTTGAAAGCTGATATGCGACGATCGGGGCGTCACCGAAACCGGCCTTGATGCGGCCCAGAACCACATCGCGCATCATGTCAGCGATTGAGTCGTAGAGCTTGACTTGACCGAAGACGCCAAGCGCTTCCAGAGCGTCAGCGTAGGTCGAGCCGATCTGCGCCCCGACGGTCGCACCTCTGAGCTCGTCGATCGTGTAGTTTTTGCTATCGCCGGCAGCAACAAACATCGCCTCGCCATACGCGTAAACCGGCGTGCTGAAATCGATCACCTGCTTTCGTTTGTCCGTTATGAACATGCTGGCGGAAATCAGATTGATTTTGTCGGTCGTCAATGCCGGGATCAGGGCTGGAAAAGCGTTTATTTGAAAATCGGCGGTCGTACCAAGGCTCGCGGCAATCGCACTTGCCAGATCGACCATCGCGCCTGTCGGCTTTTGGGTTGCGGTGTCGACAAACGTGAACGGCACTCCGGTTGGCGTGACGCCGACCCTGAGGGTTTCCTCAGCCATCGTCTGAGTTGCCATTGCGACACTGAGGGCTGCGAGCCAGCCGATGAGTGTTTTGCGAAGCATGAAAATTCCCCTTTCATCATGTTTGAATCGAGGTTCCGCTCGCTAAGCGAGTTGAATTTGCCTCTCGTGGATAGCTTTTGGAAGTCGCAATTCCGTCCAGTGGCGGACGAGATCATCAGTCGATCAGAAGTCGTATCTGTTCATGATCGTCTCTATCTTCTCTTCAGGACATCTTGGCCGCGCGTTGTTCATCAGAGGGCGTGAAAGAGTCGCTGTCCTGGGCAAGGTGTTCCCACGCTTCGGCAACTGACCGAAACGATTGTTGTGCTTGGCCCGCGCCGGTCGAACGATCCAAATCCTTGAGGCCGCTCGCTGTCACGATGGCAACGACGCTGTCCGACCGCGCGATGGTGCCTTCTCGCCTCAAGGATTCGATAGCTGCAAATGGCGTCACCGAGGCAAGCTCGGCAAAAACACCCTCGGTGGCCGCAAGCTGCTGCTGCATGGCTATCAAGCCGATATTGCCGACCGGCATTGCCGTGCCGCCAGATTCACGCAGGGCGTTGAGCGCCTGAAACGTGCTTCGTGTGGTGCCGATCGAGATGGCAAGCGTGTCGAAGCTTGCGGGGACTTCGGCAACCAGATCTCCCTTGCCGGCAAGGGCTCTGGCCAAAGATCCATGCACTTCCGCCGCCACGAGTCTCGGCAACCGCTCGATCTTGCCTTGGCTAAGAAGGTCCTTAAATCCGGCCCACAGCCCGGCAAGCGCGTCCCCATAGCAAACAGGCAAGGCGCACCAGTCCGGCACGGCACCGTGCATTTGTTCGACGATCTCGTAGGCCAGGGTCTTGTAGCCCTCGATCCCGACAGGATGACTGCCCACCACGGGGCTGTGAAACGGCGACGTCGCAAACCATCCGAGGCGCTCGGTACCAGCGGCAAGCAATGGCCAGCGATGGGACTTGTCGGCCAGGGATACGACGCTTGCGCCGTATTTGCGGATCTGCGCCAGCATTGCGCCGGCGGTGCCTGAGAATGTGACAACGACGCATTTCAGGCCCGCCCGTGCAGCATAGGCGGCAAGTGAGGCCCCGGCGTTCCCCGACGAAGCAGTCGCCACCACGCGTGCGCCACTCAAACGTGCCATCGACACCGCCACGGTCGAGAAGCGGTCCTTGTGGGACCAGGTAGGGTTTGCGCCCTCGTCCTTGATAAGAAGCTTGGGGACGCCGAGCTGCTTTCCCAGCTTCTCGGCGCTCAGCAACGGCGTCAGGCCCTCGCCCAAGGAGATTGCATCGCTGAGTCCACAAGGAAGCATGTCGGCATAGCGCCAGAGCGAGGGCAGGGCGGCACCCGCTGCGGAAGCGGCCGATGTAGCTCCGGATGGATCGTAGGCGACCTTAAGATTGGCCGGTGCTTCGGCACAGCATATCGGGCAGCCGCGTGAGTCGATTTTGGTATCGATCCGGAACAAGGCGCCGCATCGAATACAGGAAAACCCTGCCGCGCGGCTCATAACGGCACCCGGGTGATTGCATCGTGCGTCTGCGTCAGCCGCTCCACTCCGCGCTGGCGAACAACCACCATGTCCTCCACCTGGAGTCCCCAGCGGCCGATTTCGTAGTAGGGGGTCTCCACGCACAGCACCATTCCTTCTTCAAGGATGTCTGTACTGCGCGCCGAGAGCGTCGGCGCATCATAACCATCAAGGCCGATGCCATGTCCGACGTGATCGCGCTCGTAGTGGGCAATTCCTTCGCGCTTCACCACACGCACGACCGTCTCGAAGAGCTGTGCTGCTGCCATGCCCGGCCGGATAATGTCGCAGGCATGCTGAACGCCGCGCAGCAGCGCCTGCTGAAGCCGATGCGCCTGCGGCGGCGGCTCGCCCAGCGCGGCGATGCGGGCAATGTCGGCGCGGTAGTGCCGAAACCGGCCACCGACGTCGAAGCGGATGATTTCTCCAGCGCGCAACCTGCGGTCAGACGGCTGGACGTTCATGAGCGCGCTGCGCTCGCCAAAGCCGATGCATCCCAGTACGGGCAGGGCGCCTTCCTCAACCGTTTTGACATGGAAAGCGCGCGCCACGTCTGCTTCGGTAGCACCTTCTTGAGCAACCGCGAGCGCTGCTTCAATGGAGCGTTCGGCAATTTTGGCAACTTGGCCAAGCCGTTCGATTTCATCTGTCGTCTTTACCGCACGAACCTCGCGAAGCAACGCCGTGGCTGGCATCCACGACGCATTGGGAAAATGGGCTTTGAGGGCTTCCTGATATCCTGGCGCGAGTCCCGCCTCGTCAATGCCGATCCGCCCACGGGCGAGCTTGGCTTCCTCCAATGCGGCAACCAAAGCCCCGATTGCATCGCTATGCCGCGGCAGCGCCCGAAGCTGCAGGTGTTGCATATTCGCGCGATCCGCGCTGGTCGACGGAGCGACATCGGCATAAAAATCGCCATAGCGCCGCACCTTGCTTACCCACAGTTCCTGATCAGCAACGAGGTCAAGGGTGCTGGTGCTGGCGATGATTTCAGGCGTGCCCTTGTCAGGAGCCGGCCACACCACATAAGCCTGCGGGCCGCGACGGATCCATTGCGGCAGAGCCCAGAAGCCGCTCATATAGGTCACGTTTTCCGGGGCAGTCGCTATAATTGCGTCAAGCCCGGCTGCCGTCATGCATTGTTTCAGGCGCGCTTCGTTAAGCAGCATGATGGGAATCCCGTGCCTGTTTTGCTTCTAGAAAGCCGAGACCGGCGGAAATGCGCGCCGCAGCCGCCATTACTGCCTCTCCAATCTCAGCAATCTCCACATGCGGTCCCACTGACCGGGGGTAGGCCGCACTTATCGCCGCGATGATTGTGCCTGATGCATCGCGAAGCGGTGCGCCGACCGCAATCAGTCCGGTAAAGTTCTCGTCCAGGGATGTTGTGTAACCGATGGGCTCGGACGCTCTGATTTGAGCAACGAGCTTGTGCGGATCGGTGACTGTGCGTGCGGCAACCTGCTCCAGTGGACCTCGTCCAAGAATCCCAATGACCGCCTCGCCGCTCAGCTCCATCAGGAGCGCCTTGCCCAACGCGGTGGAATGCAAGGGGAACATTTCGCCGGGTGACGAGCGAATGACGACCGGACTCTTGCTGTGCACGGTCAGGAGATAAATACCGCGATTGCCCCGCCTGATGCCCAGGAATGCATTGAAGCAACCTTCGGCGGCCAGCGCCTGCAGTTCGATTTCTGCCAAACCAACCAGGCGATCTCTGCCCAGGACCTTCCGCGCCAGCGCCAGAACAGAGTGACCGAGCCGGTAGCGCCGCGAGTCTGGCGCCTGCTCGACATAGCCCTGCTCTGCCAGGGTGTTCAGAATTCGCTGCACGGCGGGAGCACTCTGCTCAAGCCTGCGCGCGAGTTCGCGCACCCCGACCGCTTCGTCCGCTTCCTTGAGGACATTGAGAACCGCAATGCCACGTTCCAACGAAAGATTTCCTGTCACTGGCGTTCCTTATTTCGGAATGGCGTTCCGTAATATGATGAGAAAAGCAGCAATGGCGGCGTCTGTCAATGCCGAATGTTCACTATAGTGTGTCGTCCTAAAGTGTACGCAGCGACGACCATGCCCTCATGGACCTACGGGTGGTTGTCGGCTTGAACGTACAGAGGATTCGGCGCGCACAGGCCCTCTCTCAAGAGGAACTGTCGTTCCGTTCAGGATTCACGCGCGCCTATCTGAGTGGTCTCGAGGCCGGCCGTCGCAATCCCACACTCCTGTCGCTCGCAAAGCTTGCCACCGCATTGAGCGTCGACATCGAGGAATTGACCAAACGGCCAGGCAGAAACGCCCGAGCCTCAGCTGGCGATGGTGCTGTGGCGGCGCGTGAGCGGCGCAAGAGGAAATGCTGAAGCTCTCGGCGGCCTGCTGGCCGGTGCATCATGGCGAGTTTCGACGGATGAGCTGCTCCACGTCAACCTGCAATGCCAGCGCCAGTACCTCCAATGTATCGAGGGTCGGTGAGTTCTCCTCCCGCTCGAGCTTGCCGACATAGTTGCGATCAAGGCCGGCAAGGTCCGCGAGCTGCTCCTGCGACAGGCCCGTGCCTTGGCGCAGCAACCTCAGATTGCGAGCAAAAACCGACCTCAGCCTCATGCAGCGAGGCAGTCAGAACGCGCCCTTTAGTGCCACCTACTATAGTAGTCAAACGTCATGCCGCATGTTGCGGTCGGGGCCAACTCATTTATTCTTTCTTTGTCTCAGTACATTGAAGGGCGTGAAATGCCGGCAGTTCATGGGAGCGTCTTACAGCACCAGTTAACGCAAATCTTTGAAGCAACCGCGCTGATTGATCGTGCAAGCAGCGCCGCCGAAATCATTCGGCAACTGCGCAAGAGCATCGAACGTCACGGCTACGCAGCCTGTCTCGTCACCGAATTGCCACGCCAGGACACCGGATCGCTGGATGGACACATCCTCGTCAACGGTTGGCCGGGGGAATGGTACGACCACTACATGGCTGCCGGGCACTATCGTCATGACCCTTGCGTTGCTTTGTGCCGTGGTGCGATCGGGCCGTTCCTTTGGAGGGACGTCCATCACGGCTTGACGAACGGCAATGCCAGGAGGGTGATGGATGAGGCAAAAGAATTTGGGCTTTGCGACGGGATCTGCATCCCAATCCAGGATGCGTTTGGCGATCCGGCCTGCGTAACGGTTGCCGGACGCGAAATTGATTTGGCGCCGACGGTGCGCTGCACCGTTCATGCGCTTGCGCGCCATGCCTATTCGGCTGCCGAACGACTCGTTGGCAGCTCGCTCGGGCGGCCGAGACAAAAGCTTTCCCAGCGAGAACGTGAAATCCTGCAGTGGGTCGCAGGAGGAAAAACCGCATGGGAGGTTTCCCGAATACTTGGCATCTCGGAAAACACTGTGACTACCCACCTGCGCAACATCAAGCAGAAGCTCAGCACCGCCAACGTCGTGCACGCAATCGTCGAGGCTTTTCGCAGGCACGAAATCGAGCTTTGATCCATCCTCAGATCTGGGTATTTCACGGGCAATCGTCGCGTGGTCGGATGGGGTTCCATCTCGAGGAACCACAATGATTCAGGTCCATGTCGTCGACGCGTCAAACTGCTTTGCCTATCGAGAGGATCTCGACAGCTACTTCCGCCTGAGACATGAAATCTATGTCGATGAACGTGGCTGGCATGAGCTGAGGCGCCCCGACAGTCGCGAGATCGACCCGTTTGATACATCCGAGGCGATTCATCTGCTCGGCATCCAGCCGGGAAGAGGTGTCGTTGCCGGATCCCGCCTGGTGCCGAGCCTCAGACCGCATCTGATGAGCGAAATCTTTCCGCAACTTGCCGATGGTGGCGTTCCGCGCCGACCCGATATCTATGAGTGGACGAGATTTTTCGTGGCCCGGGATTTTCGCGAGCCCGGCCGGCCCTGCCAGGCCGCCGGCGTGATCTACTGCGGAATTCTGGAATTCTGCATTCAAAGAGGCATTGGCAATCTGACGATTGTCTGTGAGGACTACTGGTTCGACCGCTTGGCATCGATCGGGTGGTGCCCGAAAAGGCTCGGCGCTCCATTCAAATGCGATGACATGACCATCATCGGCGTGATGGTCGACGTCGGCCCGTCTGCCTTGGCCGCGACGCGACAATTCTACCGCATAACGGACCCAGTGCTTTGGGCCGACACGCCAATCAAGCAGCTGGCCTGACCGTAGGCCGTCGCTGGGCGTTACGCCTCGAACGACCATGCTGCCTGGCGGACAAGTTGGTGCATGCCGGCGAATGCGCATCCACCTTTCAGCCATAAACGCTAGTCGCAAAATCGGCCGCTCCAGTCACCACCGGGCGAAATCGTGCTGTTCGAAACCGAAAACTAAGCGGTTGACTTGCCAACGTTTGTAAAAAATCATGTCTCGACCGGCAGCCGGTTCGACCGCTTGATCTGCGCAAGCGCGAAGCTGGACTCGATGGAGGCGACGCCATCGAGCCGCGTCAGCTTTTCCTTCAGGAAGCGCTCATAGGCGTGCAGGTCGCGCACCACCACACGCAACAGATAGTCGCGCTGGCCAGTCATCAGATAGCAATCGACCACCTCCGGCCAGCGTGCGATCGCCGCGTTGAACCGCTTCAGCTCGTTCTCGCGCTGGCGCTCAAGCTTGATTGAGGCAAACACCGAGATCGGCAGATCGACCATGTCCTGGTCAATCAGGGCGGCATAGCCGGTGATCACGCCCATATCCTCCATCAGGCGGACCCGGCGGGCGCAGGGCGAGGCCGAAAGGCCGACCCGCTCGGCAAGCTGCTGCGCCGTCATCCTGCCATCGACCTGCAGCGCGGCAATGATCTTTCGGTCGATATCGTCCAGTCGACTTTTTGGCATCGAACGTTACTCCATTGGTCGATATTGGCGAAGCCAGCTAACGCAGCTGCCAATCTCATGCAAGTTTAGCGACAATTGGTTTTTGCTCAGCCCTATGATTGCGACATCGCAACCGGGAGTCTTGCAGCATGGACAAACAAAAACTGGAGGCACTTTCGGCGCTGGAGAAGAAGGTGCTCTGGCTGTCGACATGGATGATCCATAACGCCGATCACCTGCGGGAAAATACGGACGGCTTGAAGGTTGGCGGACACCAGGCGTCCTCGGCGTCGCTCGCCACCATCATGACCGCGCTTTATTTCTCGATATTGAGGCCGCAGGACCGTATCGCGGTGAAGCCGCATGCCTCGCCGGTATTCCACGCCATCCAGTATCTTCTGGGCAATCAGACCAGGGAGAAGCTCGAAGGTTTTCGCGCCTTCGGTGGCGCGCAAAGCTATCCGTCGCGGACCAAGGATGTCGACGACGTCGATTTCTCCACCGGTTCCGTAGGCCTCGGCGTCGCGCAGACGCTGTTTGCCTCGCTTGTGCAGGATTATCTCGTTGCCCGCGATGAAACCCTGTCCGAGGGCCGGATGGTGGCGCTGATCGGCGACGCCGAGATGGACGAAGGTAATATCTTCGAGGCGCTTTTGGAAGGGTGGAAACACGGCCTGCGCAACTGCTGGTGGATCGTCGACTACAACCGACAGAGCCTCGACGCCGTGGTTCGCGAAGGTCTTTGGGAACGCTTCGAAAACATTTTCCGGAATTTCGGCTGGGATGTCGTGATCCTGAAATACGGCTCCTTGCTCGATGCCGCTTTTGCCGAACCGGGCGGCGAGGCGCTGAAGGTTTGGATCGACGCCTGCCCCAACCAGCTCTATTCGGCGCTGATCTTTCAAGGCGGCGGCGCCTGGCGCAAGCGGCTGTTGGCCGACATTGGAGACAAGCCGGGCCTGGCATCGCTTCTCGACCGGCGCTCCGATGCCGAACTCGCCGCGCTGATGACCAATCTCGGCGGCCACGACCTACCAGGCCTGATCGAGGCCTTCGGGACGGCACGCGGCAACGATCGACCGACATGCTTCATTGCATATACGATCAAGGGCTTCGGCCTGCCGCTCGCCGGCCACAAAGACAACCACGCCGGCCTGATGACCAGGGATCAGATGGCGGTCCTCCGCGCCTCGATGTCGGTCGGCGACGGGCGGGAATGGAACGCCTTCGAGGGATTGGCTGTTGGGGATTTGGAGCTGCAACGGTTCCTCGATGCCGTTCCGTTCGCGGCAAAGGGCCAGCGGCGCCGGCACGCCCAGCGCATCGTGGTCCCTGGTCGTCTCGTCGCGGAAGCCAAAGGCAGCGTCTCCACGCAGGTCGGCTTCGGCAGAATTCTGGACGAGATTGCGCGGGCTGGCGGGCCGCTCGCCGACGCGATCGTCACGGCATCGCCCGATGTCACGGTTTCGACCAATCTCGGCCCCTGGGTCAACCGGCGCGGCCTGTTCGCGCGTCAGTCACTCGCCGACACTTTCCGCAGCGAACGCATCGCCTCGGCGCAGAAATGGGAATTCGGCACCTCCGGCCAGCACATCGAACTCGGCATCGCCGAGAACAATCTGTTCATCCTGCTGTCGGCACTTGGGCTGTCGCATTCGATTTTCGGCAAACGGCTACTGCCGATCGGCACGCTCTACGATCCGTTCATCCAGCGCGGTCTCGATGCGCTCAATTACGCCTGCTATCAGGACGCGCGCTTCCTGCTGGTCGCCACGCCGTCCGGGGTCACATTGGCGCCGGAAGGCGGGGCGCATCAGTCGATCGCCACACCGTTGATCGGCATAGCGCAAGACGGGCTTGCCGCCTACGAGCCGGCTTTCGTCGACGAGTTGGGCGTCATCATGCGCTTTGCGCTGGATTATATGCAGCGCGACGGCGACGCCGTGCAGTCGGAGCGCACCTGGCTGCGCGACGAGACGGGCGGTTCGGTCTATCTGCGGCTCTCGACGCGCCCGGTCGAGCAGATCACGCGTAGCGTGACGCCCGTACTCGAGCAGGACATCATCGACGGGGGCTACTGGCTGCGGCCTCCGGGTCCCAATGCCGAAGTGATTGTTGCCTATACCGGCGCCGTTGCGCCGGAGGCCATCGAGGCTATCGGCATGATGGCGGAGGACCGTCGCGATGTCGGTCTCCTGGCGGTGACCTCGGCCGATCGGCTGAACGCAGGCTGGACTGCCGCGAGCCGGGCACGCGAACGCGGCGTTGTTCACGCCAGGAGCCATGTCGAAAGGTTGTTTGCCGACCTCCCGGCGCATTGCGCCATCGTCACCGTCACCGACGGCCATCCGGCCGCGCTCGGCTGGTTGGGCTCGGTCTACGGCCATCGCACGCGCAGTCTCGGCGTCGAGCATTTTGGCCAGTCGGGCACGATCGGCGACCTTTACCGGCATTTCGGCATCGACGCCAATTCCATAGCCACAGCGGCCGACCGGATTGCCGGTGGCCGCCCTATCCGCTATCTGCGCGCTCTAGATTGATGCTGGCGACATTCTCTGGCCGGGGCCTGATCGTGGATCTGAAGTCATGCCACTCGCTGCTCGGGTAAGGCAATATCTGAACGGCGCGCCTCTGTCGGACCGGGCTAGTGCTGAAGCCCGGTGATCATGGCGACGATCTCGTTCTTGTCGGTCTCGCTGGTCTTGCGCACGCCGATCTGTTTGCCACGTCTCAGAACACAGATCCGATCTGAGAGCCTGAACACCTGGTCGAGGCTGTGGCTGATGATCAGCACGCCGATATTGCGCTGCTTCAGCGACAGAACAATCGTCTCGACCTTGGCGGTCTCGGCAACGCCGAGCGCGGCGGTTGGCTCGTCGAGCAGGATCAGCTTGCTTGCCCAGTGCGTGGCGCGCGCGATCGCCACGCCCTGGCGCTGGCCGCCCGAAAGATCGCGGATGGTAGCGTGAGCCGATGGGATGCGAACGTCGAGATCCTTCACCAGCTTTTCGGTGTCGTCGATCATCCGGCGTCGGTCTAGCAGGCCGAAGCGGTTCACCGGCTCGCGGCCAAGAAACATGTTCATGTAGACGGTCTGCTGATCGGCGAGCGCCAGGTCCTGATAGACCACCTCAATGCCGTGTGCGCGCGCCATGGTGGCGCTCGACATTGCCACCGCCTGCCCCTCGATGATGATCGTCCCGGATGTCGGAGCATGCACCCCTGTCACGATCTTGACCAGCGTCGACTTGCCGGCACCGTTATCACCGACCAACGCCACTATCTCGCCGGGATAGAGCTCGAGCGAGAAATTTTCGATGGCGGTGAGGCCGCCGAAATTCTTGCGGATGTCGCGCAGCTGCAAAACAGGGGGCGTGCCGGTCGTGGTCGCGTTCATCACTTGCTCCTAGACAGGCCAGGCAGCGGTTTCGCCAAAACCGTTTTCGATCGTTTCGACTTGGGGCGCCCCCTTTGAGACACCGGAGATGCCGACCACGTAGGCGCGGGTCACGAACGCCTGGCCGCGAAAGCCGAACACCGCCGTGTCGCCGGGGCGTGGAGCATTGGCGCCGCTAGCGTCAATCATTGCGTAATAGTCGATTGCCGCAGGCGGCGGCACCTCGACGCTTCTGAGCGCGGCGGCGGCCGTGGTGGGTTCTGCGGACACGATTGCCTTCACCTCGTAGTCCGGAAAGATCGGATCGATATAGAAGCCGCCACCCAGGCAGTAGGCTTTGCCGCCAGACAAATGCGAGACCTCGGTCAAATACAGAACGGCAGGGAGCTCCGGCAGATCCTCCATGACGTGCAGCGCGGTGGTGCCGGCCAAGCCATTGCCCGGTTCACATTGCGTGGCGCCGGCTTCGGCCAGCGCGCCAAGCAGGACACTCGACGTTGTGCCGGGCGCGTTCACCTCTATGTTGCTGCGGCCGGACTTGGCGAGCGCTTCGGCAGCTCTGCCCAGTGTCGCCAGATTGTGTGTCGGCAGGACTGTTCGCGTGGTCTGGTCGAACAACAGCGCCGGGAAGGTGGTGATACCAGCGAACCGTGCGCCGTCGAGACCATCCAGTTTTTCGGCGACCGCGGCGATATCGGCCGCCTCAAAACCACCTTCGTGGCCGCGGTAGAAAACGTCACCATCGGCGCGGATGCGGGCAAGCAGGTTTTGCGTGTACCCGGCGAGCCTTGCGCCGGCAGCGGCTTCTTCAGCCTTGGTGTCGTTGAAGACGGTCCAATAGTCCGGCCTGAACGTTTTGGCCGCCGCATTGGCCTCGTGCCTTGCGATCTGCTGCAGGTGGCCAAGATGACCGAGCCTCAGGCCGGCTCTGTGCGTTGCCCGCGCGCAGGCCATGTCGACGGCAACGGCCTGATCGATGCCGCCACGCTTGAGCGCATGGCAGAACGAACTGGCGCGGCCGACCTGCTTGGTCATGGCGAAAATCTTCAGGCCGAACCGGTCGGCCTCGCGCTTCAGGACCCGAGCGTTGCTTTCGACGGCATCGAGGTCGAGCACATAGGAATTAGCCGGCAGCTTTCCTTCCTGGTGCAGGCGCGTGGCGCTTTCTATAAAGCTCGGATTGCGGCGCCGCAGAACATCGAGGAACATGACAAAACTCCTTCAACGGGACTTTTCGCGCAGCGATACGGCGACCGCCGCAAGAATGATCAAGCCGCGCACGATCATCTGGTCGGAGACGGACAGGCCCATCAGGATGAGGCCGTTGTTCAGCATGCCCATCATCAGCGAGCCCACCAGCGCACCGACAATCGATCCCTTGCCGCCGTTAAGCAGGGTTCCGCCAACAATGACGGCCGCTATCACCGTCATAAGGTCGGTTTCGCCGAGCGTATATTTCGCGGCCTGCAGCCGGCCGGCATAGAGCAGCCCGGCAAGGCCGGCGAGCCCGCCGCTTATGGTCAGAACGGCCAGCCTTATCTGCGCCACGCTGATGCCGGAAACACTGGCGGCACGGCTGTTGTCGCCGGTGGCCAGCACATGGGCGCCGAAGCGCGTCTCGCGAAAGATGAGATGCGCGATCGCAACGGCAATGACCGTCCACCAGATCAACGACGGAACACCCAGCAAAGAACCTGAGCCGAAGAAGCCGGTGAAGGCGTCGTTGGTGACCGGGATCGACCGCAAATCGGTCATCGAGCGAGATACGCCGGCAAACAACCCGAGCGTCGCCAGCGTTACCAGGAATGAAGGCAACTTGACGTAAGCCACGAGGGCGCCGTTGAGCAGGCCGATCAGCAGGCCGGCGCCGAGGCCGGCCAGTACCCCGGCCAACAAGCCGTAGGCGTTTATCGCCACCGCGGCGGCAAGGGCTGCCACGGCAACGATCGAACCTATCGAAAGATCAATCTCGCCCGCCGACATGACAAAGACGAGGCCGATCGCCATGATCGTCACGGGTGCCGTCTGCAGCACGATGTTCGATAGGTTGCGGACCGTCAGAAAACCGCTGTCCTTCAGTATGATCGCGAAGAACAGAAAGATCGCCAGAAATCCGAGATAGACGACATATTGCTGCAGGTTGAAGCGGCTGACCAAGCTCGCTGCCCGGCCGGGGCTGGTGTTGACACTCGACATTCTCACTTCCTCCGGCGGGGCGCCATCGTCTGCCCCTATTTCATGGCGGCCGCGATGGTCGCGGGCACGTCCTTGTTGAGGGACCGCTTCCACCCGTCTTTGACAGTGTCCTTGGTGACGGCGATGGAATCGACCACGATGAACGGCGCGGCCTTCTTGCCGATCAACGAGGCGGCCGTGGCGCGCGCCAGCGTCACGCCGATATCGTAGGCTTCGTCTGCGATGAGTGCCGCAACGTTGCCGCCTTTCACCATGTCCAGTGCCGCCGGTTCGTTCAGGTCGAGCGTGACGATTTTGGTGTGGCTGTTGCCGGCCGCCCGCAATGTGGACAGCACGCTAAGCGCCGGCTCAGCCCAGGTAACGTAGATACCGTCGAGGTCTGGGTGCTGTGTGATCATCGCCTGCGCGATTTCCTCGCTGCGCGCGGGGTCGGCCATTCCGGCCTCGGCCACGATCTTCATGCCCGGATAGTCCTGCTCGATCGTGTGCTTGAACGCTCCATCGCGCTGGTTGGTGACGTAGAAATCGGCATCGTGAAAGATGTAGCCGACCTTGCCCTGCTTGCCGAGCGCGTCGGCCATTGCGATCCCGGCCTTGTTGCCCATCTGGAAAAGGTCGTCCGAAACGATGGTCACATAGTCCTTGTCCTGAACGTAGCCTGCCGGCGAATTGTCGACGAATCCCAATTTCACGCCGGCCTGGCGCGCAGGATCATAGACGGTGGCCGCACTTGCGGGATCGACCGGTAGGGACAGTATGATCGAGGGCTTTTTGGCGAGTACTGTCTCGACGTCGGATTTCTGCCGGGCTGCATCAAAGCCAGCGTCGGTTTGAGCGACCACCCTGATGGCGAGCCGCTTCAACTCGTCCTGGGCGCCGCTGTTCACCGCGTTGGTGTATTCGCTCATCTCATGCCAGACCAGCGCGGCGGTGTATTTGCCGTCCTTGATCTGCTGCTCCTCAGCTGGTGTGAGCACGACGCTCTTTGCCGGCGTCGGCTTTTCCCCGTTCGGTCCCGTGGTGGTGCCCTCGGCTGCGAAGGCGTTGGCGGCGACGAGCGCTACCAGTGCCGACAACATTCCAATTGCTGTGCGCATGTCAGTTCCCCTTGCTTTTATGGTGTCGGCGGCCCTGATTGGCCGCCGGGCATTCGCCTGTCACTTGGCCGCGTCGAGCACCGATTGCGGCGCGTCGCGGTTCAACGAGTCCTTCCAGCCCTGCGCAACGTTCTGCTTGGTCACGGTAAGCGCCGGGGCAACGACGAAGGCCGGCGTCTCCTGGCCGAGCAGCGCCTTGATGCCGACAGCGGCCATGGCGCGACCGAGCTCATACGCCTTGTCGGCCACCAGTGCGGTCACGTTGCCGCCCTTGACCATATCGAGCGCGACCGGTTCGGCGAGGTCGAGCGTAACGATCTTGGTCTTGGTGTTTCCGCTTGCCCGCAAGGCCGACAGCACGCCGTCGGCCGGTTCGGCCCAGGTGACGTAGATGCCGTCAAGGTCGGGATGCTGCACGAGCATGGCGCTGGCCAGCTCTTCTGCCCGCGCCGGATCGGAGATCCCCTGCTCGGCGACGATCTTGATACCGGGATAATCCTTCTCGATCGTTGTCTTGAAAGCCTGGTCGCGCTGGTTCGTCACATAGTAACTGGCGTCGTGGAAGATGTAGCCGACCTTGCCCTTGCCATCGAGCGCCTTGGCCAGTGCATCGGCCGCCTGCTTGCCCATCTGGAACAGGTCGTCAGTGACGATGGCGGCATAGTCGGTTCCGTGCTTGTAGCCTTTCGGCAGATTGGAAAGGAATACCAGCTTGGTGCCGTCGGTGAGCGCCTGACGGAACGCCTCGGCCGAAGTGACCGGATCGAGGGGCAGCGACAGGATGACGTTTGGCTTCGCCGCGAGCGCGGTTTCGATGTCGCTGCGCTGGCGCGCGGCGTCAAAGCCCGCGTCGGTGGTGGCGACGATTTGAATGCCGGCACGGGCAAATTCATCCTTGGCACCGGACGTGACCGCATTGGTGAAGTCGGAGGAGGTGTGCCACAGCAGCGCCGCCTTGTAGCCCTTCTCCTTTACTGCGGCCAGGTCTGCGTCCGACAATCTAACCTCGGCGCTGGGTGTCGCCGTCTCGCCGCTTGGTCCCACTGTCTGTGCGCCGGCTCCGCCGGCCAACAGCATAAGGCTGCCTGCAAGTGCTGTAGCAACAAGTCTGTCTATCAGCATGGTAGTTCTCCCATTTTCGCTCTCAGTTGTCCTTCATTCCGTAACGCCGCAATACTCCACCATGAACCGGGCGAAGCCTACGACGCCCGCCAGATATTCCTCGACATCGACGTGTTCGTCGAAGGTGTGGCAGTTGCGAATGTCGCCTGGCGCGCAGTACACGGCGGGGATGCCGAGCCGGTTGGTGAAAAATGACGACTCTGACCAGAATGGCGCGCCTTCGATGGCGCCGCGACCAGCCATCGATCGGGCCATGGCGGCAGCAAGAGCGCCGACCTCCGGCCTGTCAGGTGCAATCTCGGCGGCGTTACCCCCGAGCGGATGATCGCGGCCTGCCGGATAGGCGAACGCCAACGTAATTTCGGGATCGGTGATGGCGCCGCGCACCACTGCCTCGATTTCGGCGGCGGCCTCGTCCAGCGACTCGCCGGGCAACAGCTTGCGGATCAGCGACAACGTGCAGCGTTCGGGCACAGCGATGTAGCCGCCGCCCGCAAGCCCGGTGATCAGCAGGAAGCCACGCCCAATCAGCGGGTGCTCGGCTCTTGTTGCAACATCTTCCGAATGCTTCCATAGCGCGCTCATGACGGCGTGGCTTGCACGCAAGGCATCCTTGCCGAGTTCGGGTACGCCGAAATAGGCTGATCGTCCGGTGATGGTGATGTCGGTAATGAAGAAGCCAATTTGGGCCGGATAAACCGAAAGGCGGGTAGGCTCCACATAGACGACGAAATCGGGCGCCAAGACTTCGCCTCTCTCAATGCGGCCGACGAAGTCCTTGATGCCGGCGGAGACGCCGGTTCCAGGCTGGCCGCTCTCCTCGTCGCCGACGAAGGCAAAGGCAACGTCGCTGGCCAGTTGGATGTCGGCTGTGTCGAGCAGAGAGAGTGCCGACAGCGCGGAGCAGATCCCGGCCTTGAGGTCGCCAGCGCCGCGGCCCCAGATCTGCCCGTCGATCATTGGCGCGGCAAACGGATCCCGCTTGGCGGTGCCAGCCCAGTGCTCGCGCCAGCCCTCGACATGGACCGTATCGGTGTGGCCGATGAAGAGCAGCCGCTTGCCGGCGCCAGCACCTTTGCGCTCACCCCAGACGTTGGGCCGGCCGGGCGCGAATTCCGCACGCCGAATTTCGCTCAAGCCAAGCACGCGCATCCGGTCTTCAAGGAAGGCGACAAAGTTTTCTTCGTGACCGGTTATGCTTTCGCGGCCGATTGCCCCCTGCAGAAGCTTCACCGCTGCGTCGCAATCGAGGGCGTCGCGCAAGCGGGCGGTAATGTCCTTTAAGGCGGTCATAACGTGGCCTCGCGCAGCACGGCCGAACTGGCTGGGGGAAGCGAAATGCGTCCGTCGGGCGCGTCGACGCCGAACAGTGTGTTGTGCAACTGGCCGAGCCCGATGGCGGCAGCGCCGATGAGCGCTGCCCGCGACCCGAGTTCGCTGGCCTCAACGGCGATAGGATAGGGGAAGCAGCGCGGCAGCAGGTCCCTAACGCGCAACAGGATTTCCGGCCGCAGCCCGATCGAGCCGCCCAGGACGACCTTTTGCGGATTGGCAATTGCCGCTATGGCCACAATGCCTTGCGCGAGGTAGCGTGCGGTTTCGTCGAGCACCGTCGCGGCATGCCGGTCTCCGGCCAATGCACTGTGGAAAATCGTCGGCACGTTGACGATGTTGCCCGTCAGCGCTGCGTAGCGTTCAACCATGGCGTTGGTTGCGACCACGCGCTCGAAAGCGCCGGCGCGCAACGATGTCGGCGCGAAAGGATCGGCGCCAATCGGCAAAAAGCCCATCTCGCCGGCTGCATTGCTGGCGCCCCGCACCAGATTGCCTCCAACCATGAGGCCGCTGCCGATACCGGTACCCAGCGCTATGAAGGCGAGATTGTCGATACCGCGGCCGCACCCCTGCCAGTTCTCGCCGAGCACCGCCAGGTTGACATCGTTCTCGATCACCACATGAAACCCGAATGCGTTCTCGAAAGCGCGAACGACATTCATCGTGCCAAAGCCGGCAATATTCGGGGCAAGCAGGACGCGGCCCGTCTTCTTGTCGGGTGCACCGGGAACACCAATCACCGCCAGCCTTATCTTTGTGCGCGAGATTCGGTGCCTCTCGGCCGCCTGAAGCGCTAGATCCACGATCTGGTCGACGATGAACTGTCCGCCCCGAGGATCGGTCGGCGCCGTTTCCTCTGCGAATATCTGGCAGGCAAGATCGGTGAGGGCGACCCGGACTTTGGCGCCGCCGAGGTCGACCGCCGCGATGTAGGCCGCGTTAAATACGAGTTCGTAAGTGACAGCCGTGCGTCCGACATGTCCGCTCGTGCGCCCTGTTTCCTGTACCCAGCCTTCCTGCTCGAGTGTCCTGACGATCTCGGAGATTGTCTGCTTGGACAAGCCGGTCTGCTTTGCGATTGAAGCGCGCGAGATCGGCCCGCCTTGCACGATCGCCTCCATGACGGAGCGCTGCGAGAACTGACGAGAAATGCGCGGCAAGTCGTTCAACGGCAGCTCCGATTAAGTTCGTTCTGTGACCGAACTTAATAATCATTTTAGACGGCAGTCAACTGGCCGCTCAAAAAAGGGTTTTTTGCCACAAGCTCGCGCTGCAGATCTCGCGGCAAGCTCCAAGGTGCGCAAGTACGCAGACGTGATCGGTCGCCTTACAGCTCCGGTCGTCGCGGGCGACCATGTGCATGTTCACAACCTTGAAAGTCTGCGCGAAGTTTGAACTGCGCCCGCTCTCGAAGCGCACGGCGATGTGTGCGTGATGTACTTGGGGTCGACCGTCGAGAGCGGGTCGACTGATCTCATTTTTCTTCTGAGCCAGGCGTCAGTACACCGCAGTCGGTCCTTGGAGCGATCTAGCGTCAAATAATCGTTGTTTGCAATTGCGCAGGCCGAATTTTCCAAATAGGAACGCCGGAGATCAACAAGGGAACGATTTTGATGGATGAAGCAATTGGGCAGAGAAGGGCTGATCTGCTAGGGATGACAGCAGATATCGTCGCAGCCTATGTCCAGAGCAACGCAACGCCCGTGGCGGATCTGCCGAATTTGATCGCCAGCGTTAATTCTGCGTTGTCTGGCCTGGCTAAGCCGGTCGCTGCACCATCGCCAATACTTACGCCCGCGGTAAATCCTAAGAAGTCGATCTTTCCCGAATACATTATAAGCCTTGAGAACGGGCGCAAGTTCAAGTCGATGAAGCGCCACCTGGGCTTGCTTGGCATGACACCTGATGAGTACAGAGCCAAGTGGGGTTTGGCGTGGGACTATCCTATGGTAGCGCCCAGCTATGCGGCTCAGCGGTCTGCGCTTGCCAAAGCTGCCGGTCTCGGCCGCAAGGCGGTTGCCAAAACGCCAAAGAAAGCACCAGCAAAGCGCAAGGCCAAAGCCTGACAGTGCACGACTTCGGGCCATGCCATCAGGTCTGGATGGTCCAGATGGCCTGACTGGGAATGAGCTACCTAGTTTCGCGGTTCAGTAAGCACCGCTCACGCCACAACACAAGCTTCAGCACGGCTTGCGTCTTCACGTCCTCGCATCCTGGCGGGGCAGGGGAGGCCGATCAATGTGCGATCGACAAGTCGAGCCGATACATCGTCGCCCTCGACAGACAATCAAATCATATCGATAAAATCGCACTACATCGACACATCACGCTCTGCTCGATGCCACAAAGCAACAACGCCGCTGAATCCAGCAGCGCTCCGTGCTTCAAGGGCATGGCCATACGGATGCTGGGTAAGCCTAAATTTCTTCCCCGAGCAATATCCTGGCCTCCTTGGCAGCAGCGATGAAGGCCTGGCGCGCTATCCTTGGTGGTTTTTCTCCACGGATTACGGCGAGGCATGCTTCGATTGCGGCGAGCCGCGACTTGCCCTCCGGCCTCGGCCAATCCCTCAGCAGAACTTCGGCCGCGTCGGATACCGACGCAACAACTCTGTCGCGATCGATCCGGCCGGGTTGAACGACGACGGGCTTTCTGAAACGTTTCGTACGCACGACAGCCTCCAAGAACAAGATATGTTAACTTCTGCTGATCCTTTGCGCCACATCAAACGTCCGCAAGTAACAGAAGGCATCCGCTTGGCCCAGAAGCTGCCGCCGCGATGGACGCTGGCCAGTGCTTCAGCCGTCGGGCTTGGCCCCGACTTCGAAGAGCGCATCGCCAATAGCGGCGTTACCCAATAAATGATCCACAAATAACCATTGAAGGGGAGTTCTCCGAACACCGCGAAATGGAATCTCGGGGCTGAATTTACTCCATATCCGGCACGTCACCGCTGGTGAATAGCACGGTCGGCGGGCCATAATCGCCAATGGCCGGGTCGGCGTCGCGGCTCCATGCTATTACGCCAACGTGCTTCACTGCGAGCGCCTGACCGGTGCGGATTGCGCGTTCCTCGCTTTGCTGATCGGCGGGACCAAAGGCGGGAAACAGTTCGCCGTCCTCGCCACGATCGAACGCCACTACGACGATTAGCTTGGGCTTCTTTTGACCGGGCAGAATATGATCAGACATGGCAGGAACCTATCACATGACCGAGAATTGAGTCGCGTTTCGAGACTCGGGAGGTGCGCGTGCAAGACCACCGTTTTGAGGAGCCTGTGCGCGTTGCACTCGGCAGGTCGCGGAACACTGTCTACACCGTGGAGCGGGTTGCCCAAGCCGCCGATATCCTTCTGAACAGATGGCCGACGACGACCAGCAAGAAGCACGTCGCGGCCCGGAAAGCCTGTCTTGGTGCTCTCCAAGGACTGAAGGAAGCTCACCTCGTCCGTAAGGCTTTCGTTGAGGCCGCGAAGGAGGCGGACATCTTGGTTGAACTGGGTCCGCGGGCCTGAGGTGGCAGTCAGAGGAAGTGCTCTCCGTCGGCACGGTGTTCAAAACAGAGCCCAATGCAATGGCTGTCTGGACTTGGCGCATCCCCATCCAACATCCTTGCCACAATCGGCATGCTCGCACTTATGATGCTGAATACCTGGGCGCGTGTGACGGGTTCTATGGCGCTGGGAACGCGAATGACCTGTTCGTTGCTCATTGGCAAGCCCGTTAGAGTAGCCACCCTTGTGCCGGGCTCTGCTGCGGGATTTTGATCTGGGTGGCGGGTTTCTCGACGATCACCAAGGCGTCGTCGGGAGCTGGGCGCTGTAGCTGCTTTGCTTCGGTCCATGGCGCGGTCAACCAAGTCTCGATGTCCTCTCGCGTGGTCAGGATCACCGGCATCGCCTTTTCGTGGATTGGCGCGATCAGCGCGTTGGGTTTGGTGGTCATGAATGCGTAGACCTCGTGTTCGCCCGGACCTTCCTTGACCTTTCGGACTCCCTGCCAGCGCGGCCAGAGGCCAGCGAAGAAGAACAGCGGCCGCTCCTCGCTGAGCGCGAACCAGAAGTTCCGCTGTATGCCGCCTGTCTCCGGGTCCCTATCGCCAGGCGTGGGGCTGCTCTGCGAAGCTCGTCACTGGCACCACGCAACGATGCTCGATGCCGACATATTGCTGCCAGTGGCCATATTGCGGGTTGCGGATATTCGTCGTGCCGGAATCGGCGTTGCCTTTGACGCGCTCCAAGGGCGTCGGCATTCCCCAGCGCAGTTTAGCCAGTTCGCGCTCCCCGTCCGCTGCGTTGCGAACGATCGGGCCGAACTGGTTGGGGTAGATGTCGATCGACGGCTCCAGGTTGCCCAGAATGTCGCGCAACGCCCCGGTCCATTGGCGGATCGCCTCTTGGCTGGTGGTGATGCTGTAAAGATTACACATGTCGTTGCCTTAGTTGCGGAGGGCCTCGGGAACACTCAGCGGCCCGAGATCGAGAATTCTCTTGTATTCGCCTGTCCGGCGCCAGACCCCGTTTGGGTGGCCGTTTTCTCGATCACACCTAGGATCGAATGATGCCTCCGAAGTGCTGAAGGAACAGCTGTGCGGACGCCTGGTCGGCGAAGCAGTAGAGTCTCCAGTTCTTTTTTTAAGATTCGGCCATGTCGCCTGCACCCGCCTTACCATTCCGGCCAGCCCGCGCTCTCCGCAGAATTCACGGATCAGCGCAAAGCTGTGTCCGGTACATAGGTCGTCGGGCAGCACGATCTGACTAGGGCCATTCCCGGTCGATCCTGGCCGGCGTGGGCCCTGGGCTGCGCATCGCATCACTGCGCGGTCGGTTTCTCTATCGCCTTCTCCAGTGCCTCAATGGCGTCCAGCACGGCTTTGCGCTTGGGCTCGATTGGCTCGTCTGGATGGAAACCGGCAAGTGCGAGCGTGGTGAAGGCGACCGTCACATCGGAAACCAGATCTCGCGCCAGAAATTCGTCGAGCGCGGCAGCAACACTCCAGGCCAGCGTGCCGGCGGCTGAATCCATGAACTCGCCGTTGCCGTCCTCCGCCTCGGTCAGCGCGCGAAGCTTTGCCAGAGCTATGGCCCTGTCGGCGAGTTGTGCTTCCGGGTCGGTCGGCAATTCCAAATCTGCGGCAGCCGGCCTTTTCTCGGCAGACCAACCAGCGCAACATGCCTCAAGCGCCGCTAGCTGGGCTTCCATCCAGATTTGAGCGGCTTTGTCTTCTTTTTCTGTCGGCTGGCCGTCATCGGGAAAACCACTTATGTCCCAGCCCTCGAGCGCGAACATGCCTTCTGCTGCTTGTCTGCTTGCTGTGATGCCGGCACGCTCCAATACAGCCTCGGCGGCCAATAACCCACGCAAAATCTCCTCGCCCGAGGCACCCTTGACGCGCAAAAGCAGGTTCATATCTGCCTCCTGTTGCTGTTAACGTTGCAAGTGAACAAAAACAGAACAAAAAGTCAAGAGCGCCTTGACGGACGAGGAAAATGTTCCTCATTTTTAGGCATGCCAGAACAACCCGAAAAGTGGCCGAGGGGCGCGCCATGGACGTTGATGCATGCCCATAATACGGGGCAGGTGGCCCGCATCAGCTGCGGCCACTGCAACATCAAGCGTTTCTACAAGCCGCTGGAGCTGCGCGAGGTGATCGGCAACGTCACCATTGACCAGGTGCGGGCAAAGGTCCGTTGCGAAAAATGCGGTCGCAACGAATGGATGAGAGCCGAACTATTCCATCCTGTCGGTCAGGAATTGGAGACGATCCGCTACCGCCGCCTGGTTGAAATCAGATGGGAGCGGCGCGTCGTATGGAGGGACGAGTGACGGCATTTTTCGATCGAACCCGGCTGCGGGAATGCGGCCGTTGGCCGGCACACCGCTGGGCCGCCAGGGCCGGGCGCGTCTCGGCCGTCGCTGGCGCCGGCCACCAATGGCAGCACCGGCCAGGCGAAGGAAGTTTTCCGGCAGACTTCGGCATGCATGTAAGATCGGCATGCGCAACCAGATAGATCGCCGCCAGAATGTGGGCGCAACAAGCTAATGGTTGTAAATGTTTTCCTGTTGCCCTTCCCTAAGTGCCGCCCGAAACAAAGCACGTGCGCTTTGAATGCGGCGCCTTGAAAGACGCGGAAATCGGTCATCCGTTGGACGTCGGAACTAGCAGACCTGTTTAGGCGCTCCCGTCAGTCTCGCTTTCCTCGTCGATAGTCCGAAACGGCAAATACGCGTTGGCCTCAAGCCATTCTCGCAGAATGATCTGGATAAGCTCCGGCCTGCCGATTTTCATCTCGGCTGCTATGGAATCGAGTGCGTCTGCGGTTGCTGGCTCAAGCGGCACGCCACCGACGTTTCTTAGCATCAAAGCAGCGCGACGCAGGATAATCTGCAAATCCGCGCGAGGCATGTCGGCTATGCGCTCGGCGGCGCTTTCGAGATCTTCCGCGAAAGATCGGCGTGTCATTGGCCCCGGTCCGTGGTGGTACTCAATTGCTACTGCCGCAAAGGTTTTCGCAGGGTGCTCCGTCGCAATCGCGGTCGAGATTGCCTCCCCACGGACAATTCTGCAGGTACCAGATTGCCTCCGCACAGGACCGAATCTTTCCGCACGTCAGTCGCGGGCTACAGCTCCACGATTGAGCGATGTGTTCATTTGACGAAGCGCTCATCGGATAAGTTGGATAGGTTGTCGCGCTGGCAGAGAAGCAAACCGCCACGAAGAACAGCATTTTCAGCCCTCCCAAGCCCCATCCGAACATGCGGCAAGCTAAGCGGGCATGCAATACGCCCAAGGTAGCGACGCAGTTGCCAGTCGTGCCGGGTGGGTTTTTGAAAATCGGCCAAAGTCTCGGCTAGACCGTTCGCCCACGGAGGGCCGCAGATGCTGTCGAGATGATTGCCTTGATGTCGACGACAGACGTGACGGCGATGATCGCCTCAACCAGCGCGTTAGCGCAGTGTCGATCCATTCGCCCAGTGGCTCTCGTGCGTTTCCCGACAAGCCGGATGGCTGCCCTTTGACACGCTCATTGACTTCCATTGGCAGTCGCCCGGCCGCTTCTGCATCGAGCTTGTCCAATTCACTTCGGTTGGTGGGACCAATTGCAACAGTACCGATTATCGGCACCATCGGCGGCTCCGGATCTTGCACTTTCTTCTTTGCTTTTAGTTCAGTAATTTCCTCGTCACGTCTGGCAATGCGGCTTTCCAGATTCGCGAGACGTTCGGTCAACAAATAGCGGCCGACCACAAATCCGCCTCCTCCGAAGAGAACGGCAAAACTGGCAAAGACGGCCGGGTTCGCCAGCACCAGCGTGGAGTTCGCTTCCAAAAAACTGATAACATCGTGCATCGTCAACTCGACCCCGTCGTGCCGCAAACAAGATAGCAGTCATGACCGGCTGGCTCGGCCTCGAATTCTCCGCCCGGCATTTCTTGTTCCGGACCGTTTGGGTTCCTTGTAAGTCAAAAGTCCCGGGTCGCTCGCCGTCATGACAGACGTCCATGGCTCATTCCAAGGTTGGCGGCGTGTCGTCATACCCGAGGGTCACCAATCCAGGGTGCCGGTGAGCGAGAGCCAGAATTTGAGTCTCAAGCTCGCACTTATACGCCATGAGCGCCTTTATCGTCTTTAGGGGGCTGCCGTACCGGGCGATGAGCTTAACCGCTTCAGAATGCAGTTCAGCTTTGGTTTCGCCATCCAGGCGAATGATGCCCATTGTCGTTCCTCTTAGCGGACCGCCCGACGCGATGTCGAGAGTGCGTCAAGACGGCCCTGAAGATGGCCGTTGAGGACGATCATTTACTTGAGCGCTTTCGGAAACAGGTGAGCAGGAATATTATCGGCAGCTTGGCGGCATGAAGAAATCTCAAAAAATGCATTCCGAGATACGTTTCTGGATGTGAAGCTAACGACAATCTTCAATTTGATTCGTATAGAATCGCGTGTTGTGAACGCGTAGTTGAGGAGCCCGCGAAATGAACGCAAAGCTCAAGAGCGAAGCCCGTCGCAAGGTAATTCTTCATGGATACCTTAATAACGAACCGTTGAAAGATATTGCGACCAAGATCGGATGCTAGTTTAAGAGTCAGAGCCAGTAAACTCGGTTGCACTCGAACCCCGACGGAGGCGCGGAATTTCGGCGTGGCTTTCATATGCCGGAACACAAACGGGAAGATTACAACCAGTTGATGATCTCTGGACGGTATAAATCTCGCGATTGCGCCCAAATTCTGGGAATCTTAACAGTGTAATCATCAGATTTCCAGTAAGATTATTGCGAACGGATATTATCACTTGAAGACTTCTGTAGATCACGAATAACTTTATTCTGGTGGGTGAAACTTTGGGTAGGGGTAGAAAATGACTCTGATGGATAGACACAGTGATTCTGTTTCGGGTAGCCGATACATTGCGATAACGACCAAGTATAACCATGAGGCGCGCACGACGCGGCCCTCTTATGTTTTTCCTCCAGATCGTGCATCGGGCGCAGGGGTCGGGGAGCCAAGAGCACGCAGCCTGGAATCCATAACCGGCATGCTTGATCGCATCGGCTGCGGCTATCTCGTGCTGAACCGCGAGAGGAAAGTGGTCGAATGGAACGCAGCCGCTCAAACCACACTGGAGCGCCAGGGAGAAGTGGCCGATACGGCCAGCGGTCTTTCGGTGGCCTTGAGGCGGCTGATCGCGAATGTTCCGGCCCATTTCCTGCCGGGCTCACTATCGTGGGTGGTGATCCGCAGCAACGGCGACAGGCCGGTGATATTGAACGAGAACGGGTTTATCGCTCCTGACGGAACGAGCATTGTGGCGTTACTGGACCGCGAGAACAGGTCGGGGCCAAATCCTCAGACACTGCAAAAGATGTTTTGCTTGACGAGCGCGGAAACGCACTTGGCGTTGCGCTTGGCTCAGGGCGATGCGCCGCTGGAGATCGCCCGCAGTTGGCGCCTCAGCCGCACCACGATCCGCTCCCAGCTTGCCTCGCTGTTCGCCAAGACCGAAACGAAACGTCAGGCGGAACTGGTGGCTCTTCTTGGGCGCATTTCAGTCTTGCCATAAGGGCCGTCGTTTGGATGCATCTCAGCAGACAGCCAATCCCGAAACGCTTTGATTTTCCGCTGGGCGATGGCGCGGGGCGGGCAGAGGAGTATGAATCTCGAAAAAGAGAGTCACTCGCAGGCACCAAAGCCGCAATGGCGTCTACGGACAAGCACACAGGCAGGTGGTTGATAGCTACTGCTGTGCTTGGGATCGCCTACTTCGTAGCCTATTCATATTCCCCTGGTTTGATGCGCCTCATCGGCATCGCGTTTGTAATTTGCGGCTTCTACCGCACGCAGAATCCTTAGATATCACCGGCCTTGTGGTTGCCCTATTATGCCCCGGCCGCTTGTTCCTGACGTAGTCCAAAGCCTCGACGTGCGTCCCGTCGACATCTGCGACGAGCACAAGTTTCGGCGAGAATGCGCTGGTGCCGTCGGTGCCGACGACCTTGACTATCCGTCCGCTTTCCGAGTGGATGGCATCGAATTGGGTGGTTAGGGCGATCATGTCGTTTTCTATTTTCTCTCCTCAGATTGAACCGCCGGTTGTCACGTTGTGATTATGCTTTTTGCCTGCCTGTCTGTGCCCCTCATAATGGCCAAAGAACCGGATTCAGAAGCATGCTCACAACGTAACAACGAGAGAAAATATATCTTCCACATGGTCATCAGCTCTTCTGGAAACGGCTTCATGAGATGTTCCGGGTCGGGGTCGTCAGCCAGGTCATGTAGTCTTCGGGCGTCAGAATCACCGGCATAGGGTTGTGGATCGTCGCCATGAGCGGATTCGGCTCACAGGTCAGCAGCGTGAAGGTGCGATGTTGTCGCCGGTAGCGGGGTCGCGCCAATCCTCCCAGAGCGCGGCCAAGGTAACGGCTCGCCCGACTTCATCGCGATGGCATAGGGCTGTTTGTTCTTGCCCGTGCCGGAGATGTCCTTCCATTCAAAGAAGCCGTCGATCGGCATCAGCGCGCGGCGTGACTGATAGACGGCTTTGAACATGCCGTTGGTCTTTACGGTCTCGCTCTTGGCGCGCTGCGCTTCGAGCTGATGATAAACGTGGTCTGCATGGGCAGCCACAAGCATCAGAAGGGAGAAGCGCAGCATGAATCATTACGCGGGATTGGATGTGTCAGTGAAAGAGACCGCCATTTGCATTATCGACGAAACAGGCCAGATTTGCCGCCAGATTTGCCGCGAGATAAAGGTGGCTAGCCATCCGGAGGATCTGGCACGGGTGCTCAAGGAGCCCAGCTGGCGGGTTGAGCGGGTTGGGCTTGAAGCCGGGCCCTTGTCGCAGTGGTTGTTCGAAGGCCGGCCAGGGCCGGCCTGCCGGTGATCTGCATCGAGACCCGCCACACCAAGGCATTCCTTAAGGCGCAGGTGAACAAACCGACCGCAATGATGCTCGCGGCGTTGCGCAGATGCGCAGATGATGCGGGTCAACCTGTTTCGCCCGGTGCATGTGAAGACCCTGACGAGCCAGAAGCGCCGGGCGCTGCTGACCGCCCGCAAGCTCTTGCAGGAAAAGGCCATTGCCGTTGAGAACGATCCCCGCGGCTTGCTACCGAACTTCGGAGCGGCTGCATCTCGCGTTCGACGCCGCGCGGCTTGCATTCGGCGTACGGGACACGCACATCGCGGATTCCTGCCTACATACGTGAGCCGGTCGCGGGGCTGCTCGACAAGGGTTTTGCGAGGAAGCTCGCGAAGTTGCTTGATCCCGGCAAGCGCGTGCCACTGCCGAAGTCGCCCGCGCCGTCGAGCGACACGATCTATCTCACGGTCGTGGACCGCGACTGCACGACGCCACACTGCGCAGCGACGGCTGATCGGCACAGGCGGCCCGACATCCCCCCAACCCGGACGCCTGCCGCCTGTGCCAGCCCCCGCCAAGTCATTGCGAGCATCTGCGCACGTGGCCAAATTGTCGTTAGCCTCGCATCCGAATACTTATCCGGGCGTACATATCTCGCTCTTGCAGCGCTCTTGCACGCCGTCCTTTGGCTAACTTCGGACGACCTTCGTCAGTCCATCAAAAGCACCACAGCGGGATGCAGCTTCTTCAGATTCGGCAATGATTTCGATTGCCAGGGTATATCTGGCGTTCCACGCACGACGAGTCGAACATCGGGACGCTTGCGCACCTCGATGGTAAATTTCGCGAGCAGGTTGATGCCGGAAGAGTTTAGAAAGTGAAGATCCTTAAGATTGAGCGTAATGGAAGCGGGATTACAGGCAAGAACACTGGTCGCCAACGCCGAGATAGGCGCACCGGCCTCGGAACTGGCAAGCCGCATTGCACCGTCGAAGAAAATTTCGCTTCCTTCAGTCCACACACGGTAGTCGTCTGTCTTGATTTCCATAGCCGGGCTTCGTTTCTTCTAGTTGTGAATTTGCGAGATCGGAATAGAGGCATATGTCTCCACGCAAAGCCGATCGCTTTCGTCGGCGGCGCTGAATATCCAAGCCAGGCGTGCGCCGTAGTCGCTCATCAACGTCAGCAATCCAAGTCCGGAGCCTGCCAGGTCGGGGTTCGCGGCATTCTCTTCAATTCGCTGTATCAGCAGATCCATGGGGTCGCCAACCGTGAGATCTGCCAGGAGACTTTGGAACTTAGAGGCATCTTCACCATCGACGTCGTTCGACACTTTGAGCTTGAAGCACTCCGAATCCATCGACGCCTCGATCAAGATCTCACCTGGTGCGCGAAACTTGACCGCATTTTCGATGAGTTCGTTGACCAGATATCCGATACTGTGCCGCACTTCTATGTAGTCATTGCGGGACGACCGGAAGCGCAACGCGAAAAGATCGGCGATGAAGTCCGAGGTCGTGGCACAATGACGCCAACTCAAGTCGAGAGGTCCGTCGAACAGCCGCACGCGACTGACGCTCTCCTTCATCCCGATTGCAACGTCAGGGGTCCCGAACAGCGTTGTCATGGCTATGTGTGCCTTATGATCACGAGGGTGATGTCGTCGTGGATCTTCTGGATCCCGATATGGGCCATGAGATCCTCGATGATCCCGGTTTTGATATCCTCGGCGCTGCTGCCGTGACGTTTTTGTGCGCTCTGGCAGAGGCGCTCGAACCCGAACAATTCTCTGTCTTGGTCTTCGGCCTCGGTCACACCGTCTGTGTGCAGCACGATCACGTCGCCACTCCCGAACAGGATGTCACGCGTAGCAATGAACTTCGAGATGTCATTCTCCAAGCCAACCGGCAGACCCAGATCAATTGTATCGATACGTTCAACTTCCCCATCCGCACGCACGACGAGAACGTCCTCATGCTGGCCGGATAGCGTTACCCGCTCATCCTCGAAGTCAAGAAAGGCCAACGAGAGATGCTTGCCGGTGTTCGTCCGCTCGATGTTCTTGTAGATTGCCCTGTTCAATCGATCCAGAAACTGGTGCGGGTCCCCATCGTTGGTCTCCTGCAGCGCACGTGCAACAGATTGGACCATCAGCATCAGCACGCCGCTCTCGAGACCATGACCGGTGACGTCGCCGATGCCGATCTTGACCCGGGACCCGTTCTGCAGGACGTCGTAATAGTCGCCGCCGACCTCGTCGGCCGGCCGCATGTAGGCCGCGATCTCCAGCCCCGGAATCGCTTCGAGTTCGAATTGTTTCGGCAGGACCATCATCTGGATCTGCCTGGCGACCGCGAGTTCGGCGCCAAGGCGGACGTTCTCGTCCTGCAGCTTTTCGTTGAGTGCGGAAATCTCCTGATTTGCGTCCCCAAGTTCCCTGGTTCGTTCGTCGACGAGTTGCTCGAGGTTTTCCGTGTGAAAGCTGATCTGCTCAGCCATGCGGTTGAAAGCGACCCCTGCCGCTCCAACTTCGTCGCGCGTTGGGATGCTCACTCGGACTGAATAGTCTTTGGACTGGAGCCGCTGGGCGGCGCTGGCAAGCGCCCTGAGGCCCGCGGTGATCCGCTTCGAAATTCCGAGCACGGCGGCAAAAACAATCAGAAGCGAAACGACGATCGCGGCGATCTGAAAGAGCAGGATACGGTTGGTTGCACGGGAAATACTCTTCTGCGCGGCGAACAGGGATGCATAGATCTCTCGTTCGGGAACGACGATCCCGACCGACATCATTTCGGACTTGATCGGTCCCGAACTCCACAGATTGGTCGGCTTTAATCTTTTGAGGACAACAATGTAGGGTACGCGTTCGCCCTTGTCGGCGAGCATGACATGCTGAATGACGCCGTCATTGTTCTGGTCGAGAGGCAGCGACGCGATAGCCGGCTGCGTACTTCCCCGCAGGGACCTCTCCAGGCCGGTGACGCCCTGGGTGCCCGCATCGCTCGATGAAGTCAGGCCGATGATTGCCTGGCCTGACGGATTGATCGCCACGACGTTGCCAGTCGACATTGTGAGAAAGCCGAACCCGGTCTCAGCGATCTTCACACGTTCGACGACTTCCGCGAGTTGATCGAGAGTGATGTCTGCTCCCGCCGTACCAGCGATACCGGTGCGATCGCGCGTCCACAGTGGGTGGAAAAAGCTGACGATTAGCTTTCCCGTGATCGCATCGGTGTAAGGCGCTGTCTGGGTGATATCGTCAGAGACCGGACGTGAGGCTGGATCCCTGGCCCATTGCTGCCATGACCCATAGATTCCCGGAAAGAAAAACTCCCAGAACTCTGCCTTGTTGTGGCCTGGGTAGAGCCGGTCGAAGGTCTGTGCCTGGTCCGTATACGGTACCGTCCTGAAAATCGGCCGTTCCTTTGGACCAATATAATACATTTGCAGCTTGGACGACCCGCTGGCCATGAGCGTCGGCGCAACGAGGTCCAGCACGGTGCTGTCTTCTATTTCCTGCTGAACGCTTGGCAGCGGACTGTGGTCGGCGCCCAGCAGGTAGCCCCAGACGCTGACCACGGAAGGCGCTCCCGGCAGGTTCTGCGCCCAATCGCCCCGCGAGTCGTAGACGACCTTCACGGAGCCCGGCGCCTCCTGCGAAAGCGTGGCTCCGACCTGTTGTTGCCTGCTTGGATCGTCGATCTGGGCCTGCAGCACGCCGGCCAACGCCTTGACGTCCCCATGGACTCGATCGAGCAGCAGGTCGACGCTTAACGCTGTCGATTCGGCATAGGAACGAATGTATTCCTGGTTTGCGATCGTCAGGCCCTCACCGACTTCGGAGGTTGCGTCGCGCGACAGCTTTTGAACATTCCAAAGCGCCAGGCCACCGCTCAAAAGGAGGTCGAACAATACCGCGCCGCCAACGACCAACACGAATTTCGCTCGAAAGGAGCGCAGGCCGAATCGCGGTGTGGGCTCATCGTTGGCTTTCATTGCGGCCGTCGCCCCGATGCGACCCAGATCGGCCAACCCGCATAACCCTTGGGGTGGAGCGCAGCGAAAACATGATCCTCGAAGCCCTGCCGGAAGCGTGCGACGAACTCCGGTCCATCGCCGCGTCTGGTCGCCATCTCGCCCGCATAGACGTCCGCCCAGGCCGCAATGACATCGGCGAAGTCCTGCGGATCCCCGTCCAGGTTAGTGACCATGAAGGTCTCCACACGGATGTCTTCGAATCCGGCTTCGATCAGGTATCGCCGGCTCTTGGGCCCAAGCTCGACATCCATCTCGAAATGCCCGAACAGCTTCGCCACCTCGTTGTAGGTCCAACGAATGCTTTCGGCGCGCGGCTCGCCGAGGCAATGCGAATTCTTCTCGTTGGTGATATAGACCCGCCCGCCTGGCTTGCAGATGCGGTAGAGCTCCTTGAGAATGAGTTCAGGTCGATTGAAGATTTGAAGGGAATGTCGGCAGGTGACCAAGTCGAACTGCGCTTCGTCGAGCAGCATCTCCGAGGCATCGCCATAGGTATATTCGATGCCCCGGATGTCGAATTCCCGCATCACTTGTCGAGCATAGTTCAGGCTTGATATGGAGTGGTCGAGGGCGACGATCCGCGATGGCTGGAACTCCTTCTGCGCGAGCACGGCAAAATCACCGATCCCGCAACAGATGTCGGCCATGACGATCCCGGGCCTCATGCCGTGTCGCGGCAAGATTGTGCGCTCGTGGCGCCAAGTCATCTTTGTCTGAGTGCGCAGGATTGGTACGAACCCGCCTTCCTCAAGAAAACCCTGCCCCGGATAGAATTCAGTGTCATACTCCTCGACCGTGATGTTCGGTTCGATTCCGCTCAGGCGACCGAATTTTCGCGAGGTCCATCCGACGACGCTTGACGTGATGACCACGAATTTGAGATCGGGTCGAGCGCGACAAGCGTCGATGATGATCCTCGAAAAGCTGTGAAACGCAGCGTTGTTCATCTGCGTCAGGCGCCTGACATTGACGTAGAGAACGCCGCGCACATGGCCGATCGCATCGCGGAGCAATGCTATGCTCGGCCCAAGCTCATCGATCGCCTGAGGCCGGACCACTCCCGAAATGGAGAACTCCTGGTTGTTGGCGTCGTATTGCGCCTTGAAGCGCGGGAGAAGGTCGTAAGGGCTCAATGTTGCAAGCCCTCAAGCGGAAGGTCCACTACAAGCTTGATTGCATCGCCGTCGGCGTCCTCGATCCAGAGTGTCGCGTTGTAGTCAACAGCCAGTTCCAGGAGTACGACCTCGCGGCTGGGCGCGAGATCCCCCGACACCGAATTGAGATACCGCTCTCTGGCCTCGATTCCTACGAACTGCGACACGGCTTCTTCGTAGAATTGGCGCTCCTCTGGCACGCAAGGAAATGTTAACTCGATCCTATCCGTCGCGCCATGGCGAGACACCCTGCATGCCAGTTCGCCGTCGGCATGGCGAGTACGAAAGGCGACTTCCAGCAATTCGTTGAAGGCAGAGGAAAAGAGATTTGAATGGTGGACCGAGTCTGACCTGTTTTGACTGATCATCCGGGCCACGTATGTCGAGACATAATCGCAATGCTTCCAAGCGGAGACAAAAGCTTTGATTTCCATGTCGATCTGGATCATCGGCTCAAAGGTCGGCTCGCCAGCCAGGTCATGATGAACAGGTCCCATCGGCATCCTCACTTGTTCCATCAGTATTGAGCTCTCGCGGGGTGATGGCCTCCGCCATGAAAAATTTCTCCGCGCCCCGTAATGAGTCAGTCTCGAACCGACTCGAAGAATTGCGCGATATCTGCCTCGATCGTTCTAGAAATCTCCGCCTCACCGTTAACGAAGGGCGCAAGGCGCTAGAGCGCTTGTTTTGATTCCTCCATCGCGCGTACCACCCTCAGCGGGGACCGCCTGATGAAACCGCTGATCGCCTCGGCTCCAAGCGGCTTACCCAGGAAGTTGCCTTGCAGGCAATCGCAATTCTCCTTGATCAGCCACCGTGCCTGTGCCGGGGTCTCGACCCCCTCGGCAGTGACATTTATCCCGAGGCCGTGCGCCAGATTCATGATCGATCGCACGATCGTTTGGCTTTTGAGATCGGTCTCCAAGTCCGCAATAAAGTACTGATCTATCTTCAACGTATCGAAGGGAAAATTTTTAAGGTAGCTCAACGATGAATAGTATGTCCCAAAATCGTCTAGCGATATTCGTATTCCCAAGACGTTCAGCGTATTCAATGTGTCTATATTGTCGATCGTCTTCTCAAGTAGAACCCTCTCGGTTATCTCAAGTTCAAGTCTGTCGGCTTCAATCCCAACTGCGTCGATGACCTGAGCGACGGTGTCCGTCAGCGAACCGCTAAGGAACTGAGCCGGCGACAGGTTCACTGCGACTGTCAGCGAGGAAGGCCACGTCAACGCCTGGCGACAGGCTTCCTCGAGCACCCATCGTCCAATCTCGTCCATCAGACCGTCGGCTTCGGCGATCGGTATGAACACGTTGGGTGGAATGATTCCGACCTCAGGGTGCCGCCACCGCAGCAGCGCTTCGAAACCGGTCACTGACGAGGGAGGCCGAATGAGCGGCTGATACTCCAAATAAAGCTCGCCGCGCTCCAGCGCGGTTCGAAGGCTGCGCCTGAGATTCTCGCGTTGCTCGAGCAAGAGCAGCATCGAACGGTTGAATGTTCGAGCGCAGCCGCGTCCATCTGTCTTGGCCGCGTAAAGAGCAATGTCAGCGGCTTTCATCAACTGTTCGCCATCGGTCCCGTGCTCCGGCCCGAAAGCAATTCCGATACTCGAGCCGACGAACACGGGAATGCCGTTGATGACGAATGGGTCCTTGAACGCGTCGACTAGAGATCCGGCGAGGCGTTCAGCCTCTGCTGGCTGCTCCTTTCCCAATTGGATGACAGCGAACTCATCGCCCGCATACCGGTATGCGGATTCGCCGTCCTGCAGCGCGTCGCGGATACGACCCGCCGCGAGTTGAAGAAGAGTGTCGCCTGCTCCATGGCCGAGCGTGTCGTTGACCGCTTTGAAATCGTCAAGGTCGATTTGCAACAGGGCGGCTTTAGGCTTTGGTCCGCCGAGGGCCGCCAGTGCTTGCTGGAGCCGCTCGCCGAATTGCCGCCGATTCTGCAGTCCGGTCAGCACGTCGTGCGTCGCCTGATGGAGCAGAATTACATGCTCTTGCTCCTCCGCAGCGCTCCGCCCGCCGTGCGCCCTTGATTCGATGATTCCCACACCATTTGCAGTGGCGAAGACGAAAACGGACCGGGGCGCTTCGCCTGATGATGGCGGCAAGTCGATCCGCGCCGGAGAGCCGCCCTGGAACACATGAAGGAAATCGTCGCGATACCTCGCATTGAGAAAGCTCGGGTAGATCTCCCAGATGGCGGCGCCCAGCGCCACCGCGCCTCCGTACACGCCCTTGAGCCTGGTTGCATAGTGCGTCAGGCGGAAGTCGCGGTCATAGATCGACAAAAGTTCGGTCGTGTTCGCCAAAAGGTCAGCGAGAACCCCATCGCCGCCGCGTAGAGCATCGCTCGAGGAAGGCCCCTCACTCTCCGTGCCGACGCCTGATGCCTTTGGGCGCAAGAGCCACCTCCATAGGCGGTGCAAATTCGCGCCCCCCAGTCTAGAAATAGCATAACTGTCAACCTTAGCAAACTTTCAACTCGAAGTCTTAACAAGCGCGGCATGCAGCGTAATTGCAATGTACGCTCCGCCGTGATTGGCGGCAAATTATCGGTAACGACGAACAGTCACAGTTCGTTAATAAATCGTGAATTGGCGGGAATCAGCTATGTGATTGATGGCGCGGTGGTCGCGACACGAAGATATTGTGCGGCGTGGCCTTCCCCGCTGTTTTGAGCCCGCTCGGCCGATCCTGTACTCAGCTTCCGAGCGCTTTGAGCCAATCTTCAAAGGAAGAGGCCTTCTCCTGTCCGGCAAGCGGAACAGAGTTGGCGGGGCGCGGCAACACCACAGTGCTGCGGCCTTCGCGGGGGCTGTAACCGAATTCCTTGCTGAATGCCCGGCTGAAATTAGCCGCTGAACTAAACCCGAAGGCTTCAGCAATTTCAACAATGCGCCGGCTGTCCGCCGGATCGCTTAGCGCAATATGGGCTGCTAGAAGGCGGCGACTTTGTATGTAATGGAGAACACCGCCGCTTGGTTCGAACAACTGATAGAGACGAGAGCGCGAGACGCCGAGCGCCCGGCACATTGAATCCGGTGTCAAATGAGCCGCATCCAGATTGTGGTGGACGTATCGACGCGCTCGCTCCATTAGCGCGACACTCGTCAATAGTTCGGCGGCCGCAACCTGTTCCGCCGGAGGCCCGAGGCAGGCAATGATCATGCTGCGTGTTGCGTGCACGATGCGGGGCAGATCGTCAGCCGTGAGGCTGCGCAGTCTTGCTTCGATGCTGTTGACGTAATCGAGCAAGAGGTTGGCAAAGTTGCCCGACAGAATTGAATTGTTCTTGGCGTCCAGGGTTGCCGCCGCATCGGCGAACAAATCGCGCGGCAAATAGACAAAGAGACTTTCGGAGTCCGTTGTCCTCCCGCGAAACGGGTAGCCAAGCGATCTGATCTCCAATTTACCCGGCTGGTTCTCCGCTACACGGCGATCGACCTCCGTCCACGACCGGCCAGTACGTGGCAAGGCGATATACCAGTGATCGATCGAGCTGGACCGAAGCTTCGCGGCAGAACGCATATAACTATGTGCCGGTGCGCGCTGTTGAACGATCAGCATGCCGTCGAGGTTCCAAGCCGTGTGGTCGGCGGGAAAGCCATCGTCGAGCGATTTGTCATCCGGCAACCTGACCTCGACGAGCGGTGCCATATGCGCCTGCCAAGCGGCGAATTGATCCTCTGGCGCCAGTTCGAGCGTTGAAAAGGGCAAAGGTTCGAGCGCCGGCGCGAGTGACGGGGCACCCTCATTGTAAGGTTGAGCTTCGCGCGGCCAACGACGTCGATCACGCTCCAGCGCCTGCCTCGCAAGCGCCTCCTCTTGCCTTTTAGCATCCATCGCGTGGTGTCATATCCGATTCGGGTATGCCCATGCCCCTCTCAATCATGTGGTGTACGTCAGGCATCTGGCAAGACTGGCCGACTCGAGGCGACTGAAACGGCGATCACGCTGGATTACAGTCAGAAATGCATGCCGAGATAAGTTTCTGGATGCGAGGCTAACGACACTCTTCAACCTGGTGCGTATAAAATCGGGCATCGTGAAAGCGTAGTTGAGGGGACCGCTGAAATGAACACAAAGCTCAACAGCGAAGATCGTCGCAAGATAATTCTTGATGGGTACGGTAACAACGAACCGTTGAAAGACATTTCGGCAAAAATCGGATGCTCACTCGGGAGTTTGAAGGTCGCGGCCAGTAAACTCGGTTGCACTCGAACTCCAAAAGAGGCGGCCGAATTTCGGCGCGGATTTCACGTCCCGGAAAACAAGCGGCAGGATTACTATAGACTTATGATTACCGGACAATATAAAGCCCGTGAGTGTGCGTTTATGCTAGGATTGATAAAGGAGCAATCAGGAACCAAGTAAATTGATTCCTAGTCACTGCAGATGACAACGTCATTTTGACACGCCATCGCTTCAGCGGTTCATCAGCAAAAAGCCCGCCGCAAGCACGGTAGCGGGCCCTGAAAGGTTCGCACAGATGCTGCCTCGGCATTTCAATCGCACCTGCCTCAGCCCTCATGATCTGGCTATTTGCGAACGCGTGTTCGATCAGGTCTGCGCGGATGAGCACCTCGACCCTTTGGACCCGGCGGCCGAAATCTTGACAGTAATGGTCGTGGCCATTTTTCGAAATGCTCACACCAGCGAGCGCGAACTACTTGTGGCTGTCAAGTCTCATCGGCAAAAGGCTGCGGGAAGGCGCGTCGCATGAATCCGTTCAGTCGCGACGCGCTGTTGCCAAGACACCGGACTTGAAAACCGCCGCGGGCACGGGTTCACAGTGGTTTCAATACTACTCCCTCCAGCGGTTGATATTTGCTTCGGAAGATCGTTTTTGGTGCAAGCGGACCTTGCTGTCGCGGAAGTCTCGATTGCTGCCATCTTGGCGCAAGCGAGTGCGCCGATGGTTTCGCGGCTATCACCTAACAGGCTGTTGAAAAAGGCCCTCGCCACCGGACCGCAGCAATGATTCACTGGCTCCGAAGGGATTCGGAGGTGGCGAGTGCGCGGCGGCGACGATCGAACTGGCGAACTTTTCAGCTACGTGGACCTTGA
>NZ_JAMYUM010000031.1:0-66119 GCF_040322975.1 Mesorhizobium sp. M0074 | reverse complement strand
CGCTTCCCATGGGGCCGCGCCTTCGATGAGGCTCAGGTCTCCCTGAGACGGATGAGGATGGAACGGGTCTGGCAGAGCCGGAACGGCGGGGGCGGGAATTTGGGCAGCGGCTTGGCGCGCCTCGCCCGAGCGCTGCTCAAAGCCCTCTTGCCCGGCCTGTGCCGCTTGCTCTTGAGATGCCGGGGGCTGCACCTGCCGCCAACCTGTTACATTGGATAGGTCAAATTTGTGCCGGTTCACGCTAGCCTCACGTCCACAGATCAGCTGAGCAACCTACTCGGGCATACTTACGAGAAGCTGACGAGGTCCGCGGTCCCGGAGCGGGTAGGCCTAATTTTCTGCGCGCCGATTGCGCTGGCGCGACGTAGCCCGGCCTTTTGCCAGCTCGGCAGCTACGGCTCGCAAAGAGCGTCGTAAGGCTTGCGGAGCCGCCCCTCAGCTCCCGTCGAGGAGCAATCCACAATTCACATATTTGGAGATGGCTCGCTGGTTTACCGGTCTGCGAGCCCTGCAAGCCCATGCTTCAGATGCCGCCCGTGCAGAGGTATTTCATTTCGAGGTAGTCCTCGAGGCAATGGCGGGAACCCTCCCGCCCGATGCCGGACTGCTTCACTCGGCCGAAAGGCGCGGCTTCCGACGACATGCGTCCCGTGTTCATACCACTATGCCATATTCCAAGGCCTCGGCCACACGCCAAACACGCTTCCGTTTAAGGCACAAATGTGGGGGAAGGCCGTAGATCGTGTCGTTGGCCTCATGCACGACCTATCCGCATCGTCGAAGCAATCACAGGCGCCAGCCGCCCGAATGTCTCATTCTTGCGCGATGGTCATCTCGCTGGAGACAGGACCGATAGTTCGACGTGCCATTCGCGCGATGCGTTTGCCCCCGCATCGAATTCTGCGGCCTTTCGCGACGGCATCGGCGATATGGGATTCGATTTTGGCCAGAGCCTGCCTGTCGATCAGCGCACCGATCGCCACTCCGGAGCAAAGCCCTTGCCAACGATAAGTGGCGGACTTTCTCCACGAACTCTCGACAAACACCTTCGTGAACGCCTGACTGGACGGGGGTAGCCATGCCGAACAGGTCGCATAACCACGCCATCGTTCGGCGACTGCAGCCGCGAAGCGTCTCGAACACATCGGCTCGATGCGGTTGCGTCCAGAATGCATCAGCGAGCGGCGGGAGTCTTCGCTATATTCGCCCCCGACATCCCGAGGTCCACCAGCTTGCCTGCCAAAAAGGGGTGTTGCATGAATAAACCCGCTTTCGTCGCCGGCAGCCGCGCGCCCAGCAAGGACGACAGTCTCCATAGCAAGAATGCGAGATGATCATGGTATTCAGCGGCAGCGTGCCGGCGAAATTGGGTTTTCGGCAAGCCAAATAGCGCGATGCAGAAGGATGGTGAGGATTTCGCGTCCGCCACTGCGATGCATAGAGCCACCCTTCGGAACCGACCAGCGCAACAAAGCTCGTTATGCGGCGCGTAGGTTCGTAGACGCTTATCCAGTATCGAGATAACAAGGCCGCTGCGCAGGAACGAACTCTGAGAGCGCACCCTGCGAGAGGTTGCGCTTGCTGACGCGGCTGTGGAAGAAGCAGGGGCTCGCGCCGAAGCGCATGATCACCGACTAGCTTCGCTCGTATGGAGCGGCAAAGCGACAGATGATGCCGGACGTCGAGCACCGGTCGCACAACCCGCTTCCCTTGGCGTCGGATCAATCGTGTTGAATCAAGGGCTTGAGCAAGCCTGGTCCCAGGAGGCGGTTTCAGGTGCATGGGGCAGTACTATTCACAAGAGGGTGCGAACGGGGCATAGCGTGCGCACTCGAAGGCGTCAGCGGGAGCGTCAGCTACATAGTCGATAACACGCGCTTTTTACCTCGGTCTCGGCTCGCAACGATGGATTGCTAACGGCGAACTCATGCTGGTCGGCAAGGCGATACTGGCTGGAGCATCAACTCGGCCGACGAGAGTGGCCACACCATCCTAGACAGGATCGGCCGATATGCCCGGCATCGCCGCTCTGCAAAAAGCACAGCGGGCATCCAGACGTTGCCGGGTTGACTATGGGTGTCCGAACCGCGAAAAGAGGCCGCTCTTTATGAGTGGCGTGCGCTGGCAGTCTAACCCCAAGCCCCCCGCCCGGGCTGCCGGCGCGCTTCTAGGAACATCGAGGTAGATGACGAGACTCCGAACTACATTTCCAAAGCTATCGGTGGATTCACATTTCAAGCCCAATCGATTTCCTACAGCCAGGCGCGAACGTTCGATTGGAACGTTCAGAATTCACATCAAGGTGCACCGCTGTTGCGTCCCGAACAGGTGCGGCTGCTCGATGACGACTACGAGATTGTTCTCATCAAAGGTCTGCCACCATTAAAATTGAGGAAGGTGCGTTATTTCTCGGATCGCATTCTGAAACGCATCTTTGAAAGCCAGACAGGCGCCCTCCCGGAGCCGGCGCCCTTGATGGGAGCAGAGGAGGCGCTCTCCGCAGAATCTCAACTCGATGACCCGCTGTGTGAATTGGCGCAGGACTTTGACGATACAGTTTGATGTGAGGCTAGTATGGACCCGCGAAATAGTAATCCATCCCGTGTAACAGCTTTGTCGCAGGTGCAGGACGCCGGCTTGGAAGACGGGCAAGCGGTCCAGGCCCGGCGAGTGGGCTTTGAGCAGCACGTGTCCGAGGCGCTCCGGCCGCTGTTCGATGGTCGAGCTGACGAGCCGCCTACCGGTCCAGAGGAGCTTCTGCGACTGGAAAAGGGGTTTCGCGAGGTGCTTCAGCGACTGGAACAGGGGTTTCGCGAGGTGCTTCAGCGAGGGCAGGATCATCAAGCCGCCTCGTCTTTTTTCAGCGATCCAAGGATGCCCGCTGGACGGGATGACCCCAAGGGAAGCGTGTCGGACGCTTTCGCAGCAGCCGGCTCTAGGCACGCCGGAGTTGAGGCCGCCGCCCCGCCAGTGTTAGCTGCCAGCCAACAGCAGATCCGGCCCTCGCCAGTTGCGTTTGACCGACCGGTATCATCCTCGGCTGCTGCAGGCGTGCGCTTGTATGCCCCTTCGATGATCTCTCGGAAGACCAGTTCCGAAAACTGCGATCAGTTGCCCGCCTTGTGCTGCCGCCTCGCCGTCGAGGTCGAAACGCCCGCGAATCAATGGAAGGTCAGCGGGCCATGGGGGCAGAGTGCAACGGCGTCTACACCGCCTATTTGAGGGGAGAGGTACACTTGGCTTTCCTGTTCCAGCAGCATCCGGCCGCACACCGACGCGATGGGGAGCTAGAATTCAAATCGGACCTTCGCAAGGCACGCACCGCGGATCAAACGCCGTTCGTTTGGGAAAAATGGCTCAGTACCGACAAAGCTTCTGTAATGGCCCTAGTGGCCTCGGTCGCGCTCTTGGTCGCGATACAGTGGCAAGACCCCCAGATCAACGAGGCGGTCCTAAGCGAACTGCGGACGATTCAGATCAACTACGCATTGCTCCAGCGAGACGTCGCCCGCGCCGACATGGTATTGGACTTCCGTTCCGTTGCTTCTACCGGGCAAGCATTAAAAAGGAACCTTCAAAACTACCAACGCCTTGTTGAGATTTCGCCCAATGAGAGCTCCGGGGTGCACTCCAGGTTGGTTGCACAGCTCAAAAATTCCCTCGAAAACACAGAAGCTGCCATCTCGGCCTCGGCCGCGCAAAATGAGCTTCTGCAAAGCTCTCTCGTACGCTTTGCTCGCTCGGCTAATCGCCTTCGGGGGGGAGTGTCGAACAGGCCTGAATTTTCCAATCTGATCCTTCAATTTTCGGCCAGACCGGGATTCAGCCTCGCATTACAAATCGATCAGTCTCTCCGCCGACTTCCTCCTAGCCAGGACCAAGTCACGGAGGATGTTGCCCGCGAGGGCCGCGCTATCCTGTCCTCAATGTTGAGGTTGGACCGCGCTGTCAATCGGATCCCATCCTTCGACACGTTCGCCAAGGCTGCCGAATTGGAGCGAGAACATCTGAAAGCCTACAGCTTCGCCAGCGCGCAAGCGCAGCGTACACGACTTTTCTTTGGCTTGGTGTCCATATGCCTCTGCTTGTTTGCGACCATTCGAGCCTCCACGCTGCATGTGCGGACGAACCGGTTGGAAAGGCGGTTAGAGCTTGAAGCGGCGATGAGTGAGATCGAAGCTTGTTTCATCGACAGTCAAGCAACGAAGGCTTCGCGGCGCTTCTCCACCGAAGCAGCGCTTAGACTCATTCAATGCGTTTTCGATGCGGATCAATGCGCGCTTGCTCTGGTGGATCCGAGTATCAGCAGGAATACCGAGTACTTTGTCGCGAACAAGCGCATGCGCGTCTGGAACGCCACGCTAATCCATGAAGTCGTCTCACTTGTACACCCGGAACAGCCAGTGTTTCGCGTCGTTCCGGCGTCGGAAGTGGTTCGGACTGCCGTAGGCACTACCGGTGTTTGTCAAATTGTTGGTTGCAGGGCCTCCGATCAGCAGGCTGCGGTTTGTATCCTTGTTTTTGAAGGAGATCGCTCACCACCCTCCACAGACGACCTCCTGGTTCTGGCGAGCGCTACTGTGCGTTTAGGCAACCATCTTGAAATGCAACGTGTACACACGGAACGTAACCTTTTTGAGAGTCGATGGGAGCATGCGGAAAGGCTGACGGCTGTCGGCACAATCGCAAGCGGCGTTACACATGAATTCAATAATGTTCTAGGAGCAATAGTCGGCTACGCAGAGATGGCTAAAGGTCTTGTGCGTCGCCCCTCGAGAATTCGGGGCCACATCGGCCAAATTATCTTGGCCAGCAACCGAGCCAAACTGATTATTGATCAAATTTTGTCACTAAGCCGAAATCGGAAGCGCGTGACGATGCCTTTCGACGTCTCGGAGAGTGTAATGGATCTCGCGCCATTGCTGCGGGTTACACTTCGTGCGGATGTTCAGTTGAACCTCAAGATCAACGAGTGGCAAACGGTGATCGAGGGCAGCCCGACCGAGATACAGCAGATCCTTATGAATCTATGCAAGAACGCGTCGGAGGCTCTCTTGAATGAGGGCCGTGTCGAGATTAGCGTTTCTCGCGCTCACGTCTGTCAAACGAAGCCCGTGGCTAAGGGCAACTTGAAACCGGGAGATTACGTTCTCCTCTCCATCAGCGACGATGGCCAAGGAATCGCAAGTTCGGTGCTTCCGCATATCTTTGAGCCCTTTTTTACCACGCGCTCTCGCGTCGGCGGGACCGGACTGGGTCTTGCTGCAGTGGACCGCCATGTGAGCGCGCTCGCAGGATGCCTTGACGTCACCTCGGCTGTTGGCCGAGGTACACGCTTCGATCTCTACTTACCGGCCTGCGCTGAGGAGCAGGTCAGAGCTGATAGCGCTTTCGGCCCATGCGATGGATCACTTGGCAACGGAGAAATCATTGCAGTCGTTGACCCCGATCCAGCAGCGTTGGAGATCTACAAGGATAAGATCGCCGCGCTGGGTTATAAGCCGGTCGGCTTCGCGACCTTCGAGAGTCTTTGCGACTGGATCGAGAGCGGGAAGGCAGCCGACCTCCTAATTTTCGATAAAGCGACTTTCCTCGGGCCAGGACAGCCCGAAGCCGTACGTACCACCCTGATGACGGTGCCCATCATCGTCGTTGGTGGAAGCGACCCCATGCCGATCACATCTGGTAATCAGACCTTCGTCCTTTGGCTAGCCAAACCGGTCTCGTCCAGGACGATGGAGCATGCAATTCGTAGGATGATAATGGCATGATGCCGCCGACGCGCTCAGGATACCGAGCTACCGAGGCAGTCGGAGGCGGAGCCGGCTGGGATCCAGCAAATACAAGAGCGTCGGACGATCTCTGCGCACCCGGCTCATGGCGAGTTCCCCTCGAAAACTGTCGTCGGCTTCCGCCCAAGGAAGGGCTCCCCGACCACGGCAAACCTGCCGCCGTGCTCGTGACCGTCAAGGACAAGTCGCCGCGCGATGGGGTCTGCGGGCCTCCATCCTTGACAAGTCACTGCGCGCTGGCGGCGACAGGCGACGGGTAATATAAGGTCGGGACGAGGAGATGGTCGCCAATCGGTCACGCAAGATGGTTGACGAAATGACTCGAGAGCAAAGCTTGACAATCATCGCCCCATTCACGCCAGACTTCTCCTGTGCGTTCATCATCGGCTACGGCTCCTCGCTGCCCCGACAAGGCTATCGCCGCCCGGCCGGGCAAGCGATATCCCAGGTTCCGACGTGTTCCTTTCATGCTTGATGGACCTAGGCCCCGGCAGGGCGGGAGCATGAGGCTGGGTTCTCGGTCGCGGATCTGTGAGGCAAGCACGGGGTAAGCGACGGCTCGACCCACCATTGGGAAGGCCGGCTTCGGCACGGAGGTGCGGCCTCGGCGTTGAGAGGCATCGGATCGGGTGTAGCAGGACTTTCGAACTAACTGCCGACAACACACTGGATAGGCTGTTCTCGTCGTTCGGTCCAGTTCACCAACGCCTATGTCGACATTTTACGGCGCTTCACTACTAACCGGGCACCGCACGATGGCAGCTCGTTCTCTCCGGCAAAAGATACTCCCTGTGTTAGCTTCCGTGTGTTGCTTGCCCTCACCTGCGGGATACGTAAGGCCATCCCTAATCCCAAAGCGATGCTCCCGCCCTACGCGGACAAAACCGTTTTCGAAGTCCACTATTCGCTATTCGGTCGTGTCCATCAGGTGGTGTAGCTCGGCGGTAGCGAAGCCGCTCACGAGCGCGCCGTTAGTAGCGCTGTAGCGAGCGAGCGGCGTGTGGGTGGTCATCGGCGCTTTCCGGTAGGGTTTGGTTGTTGACGCCAACCCATTTCGGAAGGACCACCGATGACCGACGACATGATGAACCTGCGCACGCTCGTGGAGAAGACCCCGGATGCCGATCTGCTGCGGGAGATGATCGGCTTTGCCGCCGAGCGACTGATGGAAAGGGAGGTGGGCGCGGCCACCGGCGCCAGCTATGGCGAGAAGAACCCGCTGCGGCTCGCCCAGCGCAATGGCTACCGCGACCGGGACTGGGAGACGCGGGCCGGCACGGTCGAGCTGCGCATCCCGAAGCTCAGGAAGGGAAGCTACTTCCCAGGTTTCCTCGAACCGCGCCGCATGGCCGAGAAGGCGCTAACCGCCGTCATCCAGGAAGCTTATGTGCAAGGCATCTCGACCCGGTCGGTTGACGACCTGGTCAAGGCCATGGGTATGAGCGGCATATCCAAGAGCCAGGTCTCGCGGCTGTGCGAGGAGATCGACGGGAAGGTGAAGGCCTTCCTCGAGCGGCCGATCGAGGGCGATTGGCCATACTGTGGATCGACGCCACTTACCTGAAGGTCCGCCGCGGTGGGCGGATCGTCTCGGTCGCCGTTATCATCGCCGTCGGCGTCAACGCGGACGGCCGGCGCGAGGTACTGGGCATGGAGATTGGCACCTCGGAGGCCGAGCCGATCTGGACAGAGTTCCTGCGCAAGCTGACACGTCGCGGCCTGCGCGGCGTCAAGCTCGTCGTCTCCGATGCTCACGAAGGCCTCAAGGCGGCCGTCACCAAGGTGCTGTGCGCGACATGGCAGAGGTGCCGCGTCCACTTCATGAGGAACGTGCTGGCCCATGCCGGCAAGAGCGGCCGCAGGGTCGTCTCAGCCTTCATCGCCACCGCTTTCGCCCAGGAAACGCCCGAGGCCGCGTCCGTACAATGGCGCGCCGTCGCCGACCAGATCCGGCCGAAGGTGCCGAAGCTGGCGACAATCATGGACGACGCCGAGCCCGACGTGCTGGCCTACATGACCTTCCCCAAGGAACATCGCGCCAAGCTCCACTCGACAAATCCGATCGAACGTCTCAACGGCGAGATCAAGCGGCGCACCGAGGTCGTCGGAATCTTCCCGAACGACGATGCGATCGTGCGCCTCGTCGGCGCAATCCTGCTCGAACAGAACGATGAATGGGCAGTGCAGCGGGCCAGATATATGACTCTGGAAACGATCAGCCAGATGAGCGATGATCCCCTGATCAGCCTGCCAGCCGTGGCGCGCTGATCAGCCCGGCCCATGCCGGAGAGCACGGCGACTAATGCCGCCAGCTACACCACGCCGCGGGACACGATCCACTATTCCGTCCTTGGCCAGCATCGCCAAACGCTCATCTGAACCGCGAAGACGGATCGGATCAGATCCGTGGGCGACACAGATTGCCGGCACGTCAGCCTCGAAATCGCACATTAATCGCTCGATGATTGCGGCTCGCACGCGGTCGTCGTCTGTGAGGCGATGGCCCTTCGATGTCGCCAGTCGGCCAGCTGCGATGTGCCGGATGTAGAAATCCCGTGTAACTTCGTTTTGAACGTACCCTTGGCCGATGCGGCCGATAGCCGACGCGCCGAAACCGATCAGGGTTCTGCAGGTATCGGCAGAGTAGCCCAACGAGTTACGTCGCAGGCGACCTGTTTCCTGTGCCAGCGCGAGCTCGTCGTGCGGCAAGGCGAAATGGTCGAGCCCGATCTCTCGGTAGCCGGCGGCAACCAGCGTCACGGCGGCAGCCGCATGCTGTTCAGCGCGGGCAGCGATGTGGGGAAGAAATTTCGCCTCGATGAGGCGCTGGTTCTTTATTTGGGATGGGATATGCGAGTAGCCGAACAAGGCAAGCCGGTCGGGGCGCATGGCGACCGCTGCCCTCGCCGTCTCGACCCACTACTCCACCGTTTGACGCGGCAGGCGTCCCATGGTGATAACAAACCACCTTGCCGCTGAGCTCGCCTGTGTCTTTGCGTTATGCCAGTCCGTTCCGCTTAGATGTCTTGGCTGTTCCCGCCGAGACCTCACGCGCACCGTTTTATTCCCACCATCCCTCCCCGTCAGCTCCGCCTGGGAAATTCTGCCAGCTTGCCGGATCCGACGAGATAATGCAGCACTGGGACGGACTTTGCTCGCCAGCTAGCGACCGTGGTGATCTCTGCCAAAAGGACGAGGCCATGAACGCGATCGGCGCTAACGGTGGCGGTTTGTATAAGCCTTGGGGTGGGAACTGGGCCTTCTATGCTGGCGCCACATACAAGCTCAACGAGACAACTTCGTTCTACCTTCGGCTCTCCCGGTGACCAGCTCTCAGTAGCGTCGCGGCAAACGTTGCCTATGGGCTTCTTTTCGATTTCACAGCTACGGCGACTCCAAACTCAGCAGTCGGCAAGATGGAAGCTTCCAACGGGAACTGCCCAATGCGAACAAGAAGAGCAGTGTCGGCAGTAATCCTGCGCCTCGAACGCTCATCCTAACGCCGTGAAGCGTTGAGCTCCGAGGTTGAGCAGACCAAGCCCGCAACACGCTCCAAGAGAACGGCGCATAGAAGCCATACGAGATTGCAGCCTAGCCTCGGGGCCGGGACGTTGTGTCATATCAGACCGGTGGGGATGAAGCCTGCCATCCAGCACCCAGTCAGTTTCAGGTCAAACTTGAACTCCCAGTCGGGTCAGAACGCGATCAACTGGCAGTCCGACGCACTTAAAAATGACAAATGGACCGGGCGCGAGAGAACAAGCTCACACAGCATAAGCGAAGCTCCAGGCGAATCTTGCGCTGGCCGAGGCAGAACCATGTTTAAAGCTGCCTGTTTTCCACCTCGAACCTGTCTGAGTCCGGCCGATCGTCATAGATCGGCCAAAGCATCGGCCAGATGGCTCCCCCAATTACGGTTTGTGCATAGTTGTCAGTGCGATAGGCCTGCCGAACATCGGCCATGATCATCATCGGCAGCATCGATTTGTGTCCAAGCTTGGCAGCGGTGGCAGTGCCGAGGCCCGCAAGTCCGCATGCCGACGATCGGCCAGAAGATCGGCCAAACAATCTGGTCAACTGAAAATTTAAGTTTATAATCACGCATTTGGCGGAACCCAAGATCGGCCAATATGGAAGAGAGCGTACAGCGCATCGAACCGGCACGCCTACCCGATGTATCCGAAACTATCTCGGATGCGCTGGTAGAGCTGTCGGCGACGTCGGCTGTTTTGGGCAAAAGCCTGCACTCGCGTACCGCAGCCAACCTAGAGCGGTTCCCCCTTTGACGGAATCAAAGGGGATTCCAGATTTATCTGTTTTGTGATTCAAGATGCTGGCTGGAGTGGAGGCCAGCATCGGATGACCCGACCTCTTTCCAATGATCTTCGCGAACGTGTTGTAGCGGCGGTTTTGGGTGGCGAGAGCCGCCGGTCGGCCGCCAAACGGTTCGGCATTTCGGTTTCGGCGGCGGTGAAGTTGTTGCAGCGCCATCAATCGACCGGCTCGGTCGCGCCGGGCAAGATGGGTGGACATCGCAAGAGGTTGCTGGAGCCGCACCGTGCCTTCATCGAGGCGCGTATACGTGAGACACCGCATCTGACGCTGCACGGTTTGAAGGATGAGTTGGCCGCACGCGGGGTCAAGGTCTCGCACAACGCGGTCTGGATGTTCTTGAGGCGCGAGGGCCTGAGCTTCAAAAAAAACGCTGTTCGCCCTTGAGCAGGCGCGCGCCGATATTGCCCGCAGGCGTCAGCGATGGCGATCCTGGCAGGCCGGCCTCGATCCGCAGCATCTGGTCTTCATCGATGAGACCTGGATCAAGACCAACATGGCTCCGCTGCGCGGTTGGGGGCCGAAGGGCGAGCGGCTGCGCGGCTTGGCCCCGCACGGCCACTGGCGCACGCTGACCTTCCTCGGCGCGCTGCGCTGCGATAGGCTCGCGGCACCTTGCGTCTTCGACGGGCCAATCAACGGCCAATGCTTCCGCGCCTATGTCGAGCAGCAGCTCATCACCGTGCTGAAACCCGGCGACATCGTCGTCATGGATAATCTGGGAAGTCATAAGTCGGCGGCGATCAGGCAGATGATCAAGGCTGCCGGCGCCAGGCTTTGGTACCTGCCACCCTACTCCCCCGACCTCAACCCGATCGAGCAGGCCTTCGCCAAGATCAAGCATTGGATGCGACAAGCTCAGAAGCGTACCGTCGAGGACACTTGGCGCCACATCGGCCACCTCGTTGCGACGATCGAACCCGGCGAATGCAAGAACTACTTCGCAAACGCCGGATACGCTTCCGTCAAAACGTGAAAGACTCTAGCCGATCTCGTGCGCATCATGAACACCTACTACAGCAACCTGATCGAAGGCCACGATACGCGCCCGCGCGACATCGAACGGGCGCTGGTCGGAAACTTCGATCGAGACGAGAACCGCCGCAATCTGCAGCTCGAGGCGGCCGCGCACGTTCGCCTGCAAGCCGAGATCGACCGCCTGGCTGCCGATGGGCAGTTGCCGGAACCAGCATCGGTAGGTTTTCTTCGATGGCTGCACGCGGAATTCTATCGCGATGCCGAAGCGCCCATGCTGACCATCAAGGGTGCCGGCCGTGAGTTCGTCATGGCGCCAGGTGAGTGGCGATCGAAGCCAGAGCATGACGTCGCCATCGGCCGGCATGAACCGCCTTCGAGCGATCGCGTCAACGATTTCATGCAATACTTTGCCATGCGTTATCGCTTCGATAAGCTGGGCAAGGCCGGACGCATCCTGACCATTCCTGCCGCGCATCACCGCTTCAACTACATTCACCCGTTTCCGGACGGCAACGGACGCGTCAGCCGATTGATGAGCCACGCCATGGCCCATCAGGCCGGGATCGCCGCGCACGGGCTGTGGTCGATCTCACGAGGCTTGGCACGTGGCGTGAAAAGCCGAATGGATTACAAGAGCATGATGGATCATGCCGATATGCCCCGCCAGGGTGATCTCGACGGACGTGGCAACCTCTCCGAACGCGCGCTCGGCGATTTTACCTTATGGTTCCTGCAGGCGTGTATCGATCAGGTGAGCTTCATGACCGGACTGTTCGATCTCGACACGTTGGCCAAGCGGCTGTATCGCCATGTGGAGCGCAGTGGTCTGAAGCCCGAAGCCGGCCGCCTCGTGGAGGAAGCGCTCACGCGCGGTGAGTTTGACCGCGGCGAGGCATCCCGTATTAGCGGACTACCCGAACGTACGGCGCGTCGACTGTTCAATGACGTAATCGCGCTCGGACTATTGGCGTCGGAAACGCCAAAGGGCCCAGTGTCCCTACGCTTTCCGGCGGACGCTCTGGACGCGCTGTTTCCGAAGCTTTTTCCGGAAACCTAAAAGCATAGGGCGCTCACGATCTTAAGCCACTTCTCCTCGGAACCGGAAAGATTGTCGCCGGATCGCCCGAAGCCGCAGACCACCTCGTCGGACAGCATGAGGATGTCGTGTTTGCGCAGCACCGCCTGAACCTTTGGAAAATAATCCTCCTGTGGCACCAGCATGCCGCCGGCGCCCATGATCGGCTCGGCGAGCGGATCAGGGCGTCGAGTTCCTGGGCCAGGCGCGTTGTCCGCGCGGCCGGCAGACCATCCAGATAGTGAAATGGCCGCGCCGCGAATATGACGGGAAGCGGCGGCAGGTTGAAGGACTTGTGCATGTGCGGCAGGCCACTCAGCGCCGCGCCCGTGAGCGCCAGCGAGTGGTCGTCGGCGGGCTCGATGGCGCTATCAGGTCGGGGACTCGACCTCTATGATCATCACCGATTTAATTCAAATTTGTCTGTATATATTGACGAGTTGCACTACCTTCACCTCGTAAACGGCAATGCGGGCGGATAGAGAGGGTTCTATGATATGACAAGCGATTTTTCCGCCGCCCGAGGGCATTTAGATCGAGCGTATGACTACCTTTGTGGGGATGACCCGATGAGTCAAAGGGGCCGCGAAGCCTTGGATCTGCTAATTGAGGCGGTTGCCGTCGAAGAGTTCAAGCAGCCACGCCAAAGCGCGGAGGTGCTAAGGTTTCCGATCGGGCGCGGCTGCTGAGGTCATCTCCACGGCTGCCATGTAGCCTCAGGTGCAGGGACTCGCCGCCCCGTGAGGGCCGGGAGAACGCATTGGCAAAAGGAAAGCCCACTTGCCAGACCCGCGCCCGGCCGGCGTGGTAAGAAGGCCGGCGGGTTCCCAAGCGGAGACATTGACGCCGGACTATGACGTTCTTTGCATCGGCAATGCAGCGCCGGCAACACCGCCGCCGGCGTAGGCAGCTTCGGCGGGCGCGCCGCCTTCTTCGGCAGGTGTCGAACGACCTCTCGGCGAGATCTACGCCCACGACATCCACGCCCAGGGCGTCGCCTTCGACACCGAACCGCTAGTGGGACAACCACCGACGGCATGCTCGATGATCTTCGTCACGCCCGATGGCGAGCGCTTATCTCGGCGCCTGCTTCGAACTCGGCCCCGACGATGTCGAACGGGACAAGGCTTCGGGCACCAAGGTCACTTATTTCGAGGGCTATCTGGGGGACCCGCCGCGCGCCAAGCAAGCGATTCGGCAGACCGCGCGGCTGGCGCATGCCGCTGGGCGCGAAGTGTCGATGACGCTGTCGTATTCGTTTTGCGTCGACCCCTACCGCGACGAGTTCGTCGAGCTGATCCGCTCCGGCACGGCAGCAGCAGGTCGTCTGGATCGCCGGGACTATCCGGGTGAGTACGTCGGGGTAGTGTGCTGAGAGTTCTGCAAATTCGCTGAGAGGGGGCGGTCATGGCAGGCTGGTGATTGTTCACGTCACCTGATTCCCGCGAAGGAACGCCACCATGACCAAGACTGAAGTTAAGACCGCCAGCGCTGCCGTCAAGCAAGGGCGTCGAGTTGGTCGTGTCCGACGATCATGCTGGCCTGGTGGCAGCAATCGGCGAGGTGATCCCCGAAGCCGCCTGGCAACGCTGCTACGTGCACTTCCTCAGGAACGCGCTCGATCATCTGCCGAGGAAGCACGGCGACGACTGCCTGCAGGAATTGCGCTGGCTCTACGACCGGCGCGATCTCGCAGAGGCCAGGGCTGATCTTGCCGCATGGCTTGCCAAATGGTCGGCACGCTATCCGCGCCTGACAGGCTGGGCCGAGGATGCCATCGAACAAACCCTGACCTTCTTCAGGCTGCCGAGACAGCACCACAAGCATCTCAAATCCACCAACATGCTGGAGCGGCTCAACGAGGAAATCCGCCGGCGCACCTATGTCGTGCGCATCTTCCCCAACACCGAAAGCTGCCTGCGCCTGGTCAGGGCCTTGGCCGTCGAGACCAATGAAAACTGGATGGAGGCCAACCGATACATCAACATGGACGACCATGCGCGAGCACAAGAAGCTCGCTCTGCGCCAAGCCGCATGACCAGCATCATGGCCGCCCCATTTTGCAGAACTTGACGCACACAACCGGCTTTGCTCTCTCTACAAAGGCATCGGAGTTGCCGAGCCGCAACCGCCTTACATGCCACTGAAAGCGCCAGCCCGATGCTGACTCGCGCATGTGAATTGAGAAGGGAGATCGAGCCGGCTTCGAGTGAGCCCAGGCTGAGATCTAAGCTCGTCCACGTGCATGATCAGCTTACTACGGGCAGTCACGGCGTGGATGTGCCCGCGGTTAGGGGGCGTATCCAAGTAAACCCGCTGGGTAGATTGCAGTTCGGAATCCGAGGCACGCCCGCTGCCCGTAGCGATTTGAGGACAGCATTGTACACGATCCAACGCAATGACCGGCCGTCCGATCTCTCGTCCAATTTAAATTGAAACGTCTGTCTTGCCGCTGCAGGTCGGCCCGTAAATCAAATGGATTAGCATGTGTTTACCGCTTAGAAGCCCTTGTTTTTCGAACTGCCGACAACACACTGGATAGGCTGTTCTCGTCGTTCGGTCGAGTTCACCTCGCCTATGTCGGCATTTTACGGCGCTTCACTACTAATCGGGCACCGCACGATGGCAGCTCGTTCTCTCCGGCAAAAGATACTCCCTGTGTTAGCTTCCGTGTTGTGTGCTTGCCCTCACCTGCGGGATACGTAAGGCCATCCCTAAAAGCATCGAATGCGGCAGCGACAGCGCGAATCCCAAAGCGATGCTCCCGCCGTACGCGGACAAAACCGTTTTCGAAGTCCACTATTCCGTCCTTGGCCAGCATCGCCAAACGCTCATCTGAACCGCGAAGACGGATCGGATCAGATCCGTGGGCGACACAGATTGCCGGCACGTCAGCCTCGAAATCGCACATTAATCGCTCGATGATTGCGGCTCGCACGCGGTCGTCGTCTGTGAGGCGATGGCCCTTCGATGTCGCCAGTCGGCCAGCTGCGATGTGCCGGATGTAGAAATCCCGTGTAACTTCGTTTTGAACGTACCCCTGGCCGATGCGGCCGATAGCCGACGCGCCGAAACCGATCAGGGTTCTGCAGGTATCGGCAGAGTAGCCCAACGAGTTACGTCGCAAGCGACCTGTTTCCTGTGCCAGCGCGAGCTCGTCGTGCGGCAAGGCGAAATGGTCGAGCCCGATCTCTCGGTAGCCGGCGGCAACCAGCGTCACGGCGACAGCCGCATGCTGTTCAGCGCGGGCAGCGCTGTGGGGAAGAAATTCCGCCTCGATGAGGCGCTGGTTCTTTATTTGGGATGGGATATGCGAGTAGCCGAACAAGGCAAGCCGGTCGGGGCGCATGGCGACCGCTGCCCTCGCCGTCTCGACGCACGACTCCACCGTTTGACGCGGCAGGCCGTAGATGAGGTCGAAGTTGATCCGGTTTACTCCATGCCGGCGCAGCATTTCCACGGCAGCCGACGTCTGGGCCTCGCTCTGGATTCGGTTGATCGCTTTTTGAACAATGGGATCGAAGCTCTGTACGCCCAGGCTCGCGCGGTTCACGCCGGCCGCTCCCAAGCCTTCCGCCATCTCGGGCGTGAGCGTGCGTGGATCGATCTCGATGGCGACCGTAGCTGTTTTCGAGATGGCGAAGCGGCATCGCAGGAACTCCATCAGAGCGAGGAACTCGGCTGGTCCGATGAGAGACGGCGTTCCGCCGCCGAAATGTATGTCGCTCACGGGCAGCGTCTTCGGCACTCGCTCGCAAACCAGACGGATCTCGTCACGCAGCGCCGCCAGATAGTTGAGGATGGGCGCATCATGGCGGGTGATGGTGGTTGGGAAGCCGCAATACCAGCAGGCTGATCGGCAGAACGGAACGTGCAGATAGAGTGACACCGGATCCTCAGCCGGCAGGTTCCTGAGCCATGCCTCATAAGCCTCGGCGCCGACCGCCCCGGAGAACTCCGACACAGCCGGATAGATAGTGTACCAAGGCAGCCGGGCCTCTCGAAATTTCGTGGTCTGCAAAGGCACAATCCCATACTGATAGCAACCAACCCTACCCACCGCGCCCGCCTGGGTCCTTGCGCTATGTCAGTCCGTTCCGTTTGGGCTCGAATCTAGATCTTTTTAGCAATGGGCGCCGTTCAGTCTTAGGCTGGACAGCGATGGTCTGAGCACCTGGTCACCGACTGATGATGGTGATCCGTCAGACCCTCACGCGCCCCTTTTGTTCGACTATCCCATCCCTTCCCTTCACCTGCGCCTCGGAGATTCTACTGAGCGCAGCTGCCGCAATGGGCGAGACATACGGGCTTGGGACCAGATTTTGCTCGCCAGATAGTGCCGGCCCCCTTAGTGAACTCTGCCATGTCGATGAGCTCGTTGTTTGAATTGCTGGCAAGATGCATTAGCTGTGGCGCGCCGCTTTCAGGACGAGAACCTGCTCGGCGCGACAGTCCTGTCCGCCGCAATGCCAAGGCAGGCGCCCTACTGGCTTTGATGCAAGGCTGCAGCGCGTAGTTGTCGACCATCAGCTCGCCGAAATGACGGCGTCGTGCCGAGCGGTCCCGCCGCATGATGCCTCAACGTCGGGCTCACCACAAACAATGCTCTCCCCATGAACGAAACTGTCGCGAAGCGAACAGTCGAACCGTAGCCGAAACGTTTTCCGTTCGTGCTTGGGTGGATCCGCAAGGCAAAAACAAGGAAGTGCGAACCAAGGTCCGCCCGCACAATTGAGCTTCAAGCCGCAGCTGGTCGTGAGGCTGGCACGTCATTTGCGGTCGAATGCAGGACCGTTTGTGACGCCTACCTCTACCAGCTGAGTTGACTGTGATGATTGTACAAAACTTTGCACACCTCCATTTCGGCGATAATTACGTTATCGGCAGCTAAAACCAAATATTTTACAACAATGACCAGAGTACATTCTAGTCCTTCCTTCAGGGCTTAGCTGACGGCCCAGCACAACTGCGCGCGTTTCAAAGTTGTTCTCAGAATCACTCGTGTCCATCACTTTATTATTAAAGCGGAGATCGACAATGACCATTAGGAGCCTCCTCCTCGGCTCAACTGCGGCACTGATTGCCGTTTCCAACGCTCGCGCCGTCACCACCGCCGCCGAGCCTGACCCGACTGAGTACGTCAAGATCTGCAACGTCTACGGCTCGGGCTACGTCTACATTTCAGACACCGAGACCTGCCTGCGAATCGGCGGCTCTGTCCGTTACAACGTCGGATTGTTTGATCACGCAAGAACCTCGGATGCGAGGACTGGTGAGCATCAGGGCACATGGCAAAACAACACGCGCTTCACATTGAAAACTTGGACCGGCCAGGAGACCGAACTCGGCACGTTGAAGACCTACACCGAAACCCGCATGAACTTCGGCAACCGCCACACTTCGGTTTCGGACAGTTCTCGGTCCTATGCCTTCCACGGAGACAGCACCTTGACTTTCGCCTGGATTCAGCTTGGTGGCCTCCGAGTTGGTAAGGACTGGTCGGCCTTCGACATGTTTATTGGCGGCGCGGGTGACGTACTCAACCAGACGCCGGTTCCGTACGGCTCTTTCGATACCAATGTGGTTCAGTACTACTTCGACGCCGGGAACGGCTTTTCGGCCGTGGTTTCGCTCGAAGAAGGCTCGGGCGTGGTCGGCACAATCGACAGCTACGCACCGCACGTAGTCGGCGGCTTGAAATACACACATGGCTGGGGCGCGATCACCGGCGTTGCCGCTTATGATAGCAACTACGAATCGGTGGCCGCCAAGGTCCGTGTCGACATCAATGTCACCAACGAACTGTTGCTGTTCGGAATGCTCGGCTACGGTTCCAACGGCAAGCTCAACGACGACTCCACGAACGCCATCGACGCTCATGGTCGCGGCTTCTATAAGAGTTGGGGCGGGAACTGGGCTTTCTGGGCTGGCGCCACTTACAAACTCAACGAGACAACTTCGTTCAACCTTCAGCTCTCCGGTAATCAGCTCAAGAACCATGGTGTCGCTGCAAACGTCGCGTATGCGTTTCTTCCAGATTTCACAGTTACGGCGGAACTCGACTATGGCCGATACGGTAACTTCGCCGTCGGCAAGGTGGACGGCGCTTCCAACATGAATTGGACCAACGCCAACAAGAAGAGCAGTGTCGGCGGAATGCTGCGTTTCGAACGCTCATTCTAACGGATGAAAGGGCGCTGAGGCAGGCATCGCATGTACTTGTCGTCGGCGGATCGGACTCCAGTGGGGGTGCCGGAATCGCGCGCGATATCGAGACGCTCTCCTCCATGGGCGTGCGCAGCTGCCTTGCCGTCACTGCGGTGACGGTGCAAACACACGACAGCGTCACGGACATCCTTCATCTGCAACCCGGTCTGGTGGCCAATCAGATGCGTGCAGCGATCTCGCGGGCGTCGCGGCGTAGTGAGCGCGGGCGCGGCCGTGATGATCGTGGCGGGAGGGAGAGGTAAGGAGCGTCTTTCCTTTGAGAATTCGCGTTTACGGGTACCCACGATGCACAACGGGCGAGTTTTTCAAAGAGGCGCGTCCTCCTTCGAAGCGCTTCGGAGGGCCAGGCTCTAGGCTCGCCCCGAGCCCCTGCGTAGCCTGCGGGGGAGCTGGGTCTCGGCCCATCCGGGTAACGATCCTTCGCGCGGCTATGGAAACGATCGCATTTGCCGATTGTCGCATAAAAAACTTGTTATCGCCCGACTAAAAAAACTTGCAACTCCACAGCATCATTGACTTGTCGCCTATCAGCACTATATACTTGGAGTCGCACAGCTCTAAAAACTTGCAAAGGCACAGCCATGGCCAAGCCCCATGAAAAACTCGCTGTATCACTGGCCGTCCTCAAAGAGCTGCAGGAGGGTGGGCGGCGCATATTCAAATCAGATGAGCTGACCCGCGTCCACCGGGAGCGGCTGCTGCAGAACGGGTTCCTGCGCGATGTTATCAAAGGCTGGCTCATGTCGACCGGCCCGCAGGCACGGCAGCAAGACACCACCCCTTGGTACGCGAGCTTCTGGGAGTTCTGCTCCCTTTACTGCAATGACCGGTTCGGCAAGGACTGGTTCCTCTCACCGGAGCAGTCGCTGCTTCTGCACGCGGAAGCGCCCACTATTCCGCCTCAGGTGGTGGTGAACACCCCCAAAGGCACGAATAACAAAATCGACCTGCTGTTCGGCACTTCGCTCTATGACCTCAAGGTCAAGGAGATGCCGGCCGAACTGACAGAGAAAAACGACCAGCGCGTGTTCACTGTCGAGGCCGCCCTTACCCGGGTGCCGGAAGCGTTCTTCCAGCGCGCCCCTATCGAGATGCAGATCGCCATGGCGTCGGTGCGCGACGTATCAACCGTTCTGGCCCTGCTGCTTGATGGCGGCCATTCCGCCGTGGCGGGACGGCTTGCGGGGGCCTTCCGTCGCGTAGGACGCGACTCCTTTGCCGATGAAATCGTGGCCGCCTTCAAAGCCGCCGGCTATGACGTGCGCGAATCCGATCCGTTCGCGGGACAAATTGGAGTGACAACTATTGCGGCGGGCGTACCGCCGTTGGTCGCCCGCCTGCGCGCGATCTGGCAATCGCAGCGCGAAGCCATCATCGAGATATTCCCGAAGGCACCCGGACTGCCGTCCGACAAAGACGCCTATATGAAGTTCGTCGAGGATATCTACGAAAGCGACGCCTACCATTCGCTGTCGATAGAAGGGTACAGCGTCACCCCGGAACTCATCGACCGGGTGCGCGAGGGGAGCTGGAATCCGGAGATTGATGAAGAGGACCGCAAGAACCGAGATGCGCTTGCCGCGCGTGGCTACTACCTCGCATTCCAGAAGGTCAAAGACTCTGTTGCCGCGATCATCAACGGCAAGCCAGCCGGCGCGTTGACGCGGGACACTCACCGGGAGTGGTACCGGGAGCTGTTCGCGCCGTCAGTGACCGCCGGCATCCTCAAAGCCAGCGCGCTTGCGGGATATCGCAATCACCCTGTGTACCTGCGCGGCTCGCAGCACGTGCCGCCGCGTACCGAAGCGCTGGCCGATGGTATGAATGAGCTGTTCGACCTGCTGGAGGCGGAGAAGGAGGCCTCCGTGCGTGCCGTGCTGGGGCATTGGCTTGTGGGCTATGTGCACCCCTATCCGGACGGCAACGGACGAATGGCGCGGTTCCTCATGAACGCGATGCTGGCTTCAGGCGGTTACCCCTGGACAGTCGTCAGAGTCGATGACCGGAAGGCCTACCTCGCAGGGCTGGAGGAGGCGAGCGGCAATATGAATGTGAAAACGTTCGCCGCCTTTCTCGGCGAACGGGTGAAGTGGTCTATGGAGAAGGCGGCGTGAGGTCGGTGGTGTGCCATGTTTAACTTGCTTGTCTCGGGCCACGGCGAGTGGTGGGAAACGCCGCCGTTCACGTCAACCATTGACCGGTTCAAGGAATCTAGCGGCGCCGAGGCCGAGGCTATCGACCTCGCGCCCTGAAACATTGCGCCGGCTGGAGGAAATCCCGGCGCTTTTGATGTACGAAGTCGGGGCGGGAGGCCCGCACGCGCGCGTGGTCCGGCACAGCCGCATACGCAATATCGTTCGGCGCGGACACGAACTGGCCTTCACCTTCGAGCCCGATCCGAAACATGCCTTTCTCGACCGGTCAGCGGTGTTGAGAATTGCGGACCGGCTGGGCATTCAACAGTTCGAACAGCACCGTACGCACTGGGCGATCAAGGATGGTGACATCCCGGCCGAGCTGATTGCCACCAGCACCGCTGAACGGGCGCAGCGCACCGTTGCCGTGGTTGCGGCAGAATATGCAGAAGCGCGCCGCGAGGGACGAAGGAGAGAAGCTGCCGAACTGGCCGAAGAACTGGAGGATTTTCCTCCCTCGCTGGAGAAAGCACTGTCGCTCGTGCCGGCGCGTATCCTTCAGCAGCCGACACCCAAATTATACCCGATCCTTGGGATAGAGCCCCGCACGCCCGAAGGCCGCAACGCCGTCGTGGCCGTCGTCGCAAGGGATCACAATGGGCAGGACTTGCCTGCCGACTGGTCTTATTCGCTGGCGTGGTTCCTGGACCTTTACGGCAGCGCGACGGAAGCGGGGCGCCTTGACGGCGCGCTGGCCGAATGCGCAACGCATGTGATCGCGCTCGGCACTGGCGAGGGAGAAGCCGCCGCCCCGGTTGAAGATATCGGCTACGCACTCTGGCGCTGTTCGCGAAGCCCGAAACTTATCGGCGATCTGGCCGGGAATCGCTGAGATAGCGCAGGAGGTTTTTTCGCTTACCAAAATCAACTGGAACTCGACCCAGATCAACCAGAAGCTTCCCATTCCCATTCTAGCAGCCAGAAGAGTGGGTGAGCTCTTTAGATATCTATCCGAGGAATCGACAACTCAGACTATCGCAAGTATACATAGTTTTTTTGTTATAGAGTCTGCTCGGCTGCAGGCAAAGAGCCCGGATAAACTTCAGCACGAAAGCAGAATTGAATGAAGGTGGGCTACATGGAGTTCTCATTTGGGTATGCCTTCACCGAAAACCTTATCCGGTCATCGTCAGCCGCACCTGTAGGCGCGCCGGTCTTTCCAAACCTCATACAGGAGGGGCATTCTGGCTTTGACATCCGCATCAATTTCCCAGGGGTTCCGCTGTTTTTCCAGTACAAGCTTCCGGAGCTGATGAAGCGAGGAACTGCCTTTGAGATTGCGAGCGGACATTGTCCCGGTTTGTCGATACCATTTTTTCGGATTGCCATGATGCGCAGGGATGTGTCGCGTCAGCATGAACTGCTTCTTCGGCTTGAGGCGCGCTATCCGTCAAACGTCTTCTATGCGGCTCCTTGTATTGCAAACATCAGCGATTTCGACCGCTCTTATAATGGAGCAACCGTAGCACGGCAGTCCATTTTCGTCTCACCAGGGGATATTGGGCCCTTGCCAGACGACAAAGCGCACAGCCTTGCCTATAAACCTGGACTGGCAACTGGATATTTTTGCTCGAAACCCAAGCCCACCAAAGTTCAAACATTTGATGATCTCGCTGCGCTCTTTAAGGAGCAGTTCGCCGAGAAGCGTTTTGCGGAAGTCGGCGAGGCGGCGCGTGAGATGCGCGAAAACGTACTTGAGCTTGCTTCGCCGTCAATGCGGCAAGCCGAACAGCTCATTGCTGAACGGGTCGGCGCGAGACGCATTCAGATTCTAGACGGCGCAGCCAGACCGCCCGAGGGAGAGCGCGCAGTCACTGACATTCTCGTAGGGCGGGAAATTGCGCGTGTCGATCTTGGCGTCGACCTGCTGGTGGCCCAACCACGCTAACGACATCATACCTCGGTGATTAGCCTAGCTTTTGTCTAGGCCACAGTTATGAGACTACGAACTACTTGGCCAGGAAGAAGATCGGATTGAAAGCGAACCTTCCTTGTCATCTTTGCATCACGGTCAGTCTGCACGAGATTGACCGGTGCAAGCCGGGAGCAAGACCGGGCTGCGCAAACGTTGCAACAGATCCTTCAAGGAAATTCATAGACTCTTAGCAACTCCGGTTCGCTGTGAATGGTAGGCTTATTGCAACGTTTGAGTCAGTGGGGTCCGAACCGTGGCTTATTTTCCGACCCGCCGAACTGCGTGCAATTTCGGCTAAAGGCAATGGCAAGAAGAGCGCCCATCTTGTTTGTTCGACACAGCCATATCGGCTCAAAACAGTATCTTCACGGCCACCGAGATTGTCCGGACGGTGGACAAGCAACCATATTATTTGGTTCGAAAGCTGCAACATCTGTGGAGAACGCGAAATGACAAATTCAGTAGGACGAGTGCCCAGGCTTTCCAAGTGGCTTGGTCGTGACCAATGCTGACACTGGTCAGTCGCCTACGGACGGCAGCGCATTTAGATCGCCTTCGAATTCTAGGCCTTTGCGCGCACGCGGACCTAACTGTCTGCCAGCTAGCGGAGATTCTGGGTCTGCGTCGTGAGCACGTTGTACGACACATTCGGCTGCTGGCCAGAGCCGACTTTCTTTACTGCAACGAACAACGTCCGTGGTGCTCGTACAATCTCAAAACAGGAGGTAAGGACGGCGGGCTGGTTCAATTGTTGGTTGATCTCCTGCCCCACGGCGATGGCTATCACAAACGAGACCTTCAACGGCTCGAAGCGATACGAGACACGCGGCCGAAGGGGACCGCATGCTTGACCGTGAAATAGGTCATCCAATTGGAGCGCGAAGCTACCATGGACAACTCCGCCGACGGCGCGATCGCACAGCCCGACACCTACGGGCAGTCTTCCTTGGCCGCGGTTGATTGCCGCGTTCACGAACTGCTTCTAAGACAGGAGCGGCAGGAGCGGACGACCCTTAAGCTCATCGCCTCAGAGAACTTTGCGTCCTCGGCCGTGCTGGAAGCGAACGGCTCGATTTTCACGAACAAGTACGCCGAGGGGTACCCCGGTGCGCGCTACTACGCTGGAAATGAGATCGTTGATGAGCTTGAGAATCTAGCCATTGAGCGCTTGAAAACACTATTTGGCAGCGAGCATGCCAACGTCCAGCCTTATTCCGGCTCGCCGGCCAACCAGGCTGTCTATCGTGCGCTTTTGAGCCCCGGTGACAAAGTCATGGGCTTGCCCCTTCCGGAAGGGGGCCATCTGACTCATGGTTGGGCCATCAACTTTTCCGGAACTGACTATCAACGCGTCCCCTATGAACTAGATGAAAAGACACAGCAGATTGACTATGACCGCTTGCACGAGACAGCCAAGCGGGATGTCTTTGACTACGCGGCAATGGCAGAAATCGCCCTGGATGCGAACTCCTATCTCGTAGCCGACATTGCGCACATCAGCGGCCTGATTGCCGCGGGAGCGCACCCGAATCCCGTGCGCCATTGCGACGTGGTCAGCAGCACCTCCCACAAATCGATCCGCGGTCCCCGCGGTGGTTTCATTTTGTCCAGGAACGAAGATCGCTATCAGGCCCTGTATCATACAAAGAGCAAATACAATCTCGCCAGACGAATAGACCGGGCGGTCTTTCCTCACCTGCAAGGCGGGCCCCACATGAATGCCATCGCTGCGCTAGCAGTTGCCTTGCACGAAGCCGCGAACCCGTCCTTCCGAAGCTACGGCCAACAGACCGTCAAGAATGCCAAGGCTCTTGCACAGGCACTGATCGAGCGAGGTTATGACCTGGTTACCGGGGGGACGGACAATCACATGCTGATCCTTGATCTGCGCGATCGACCACTATCCGGCAAGGCCTATGCCGAGCGGCTAGCAAAGGCAGGCATCATCACAAACTTTAACATGGTGCCTGGCGACCCGCGGGATCCGGCGGTCACAAGCGGAATTCGCCTGGGGGCGCCAGCAGTGACGTCAATGGGCATGCGCGATGTGGAAACCGTGCAAATTGCTCGCTTCATTGACTCCGTCCTCTGGCGAGCCAGACGACGAAGATCTCCATGCCTCCCTGCGAAGAGACGTTGCCGACTCGTGCGCTGCGTTCGAGGTCCCGGGCATCCCCGACAGGTAAGGTGGGCTAAGCAAAATGCCCCATACAACTCCAACACCCGAAGTGAGGCATTTCATGGCTAGGCAGTTCGTGTTCTCTTCCGAATCGGTTGGCGCGGGACACCCGGATAAGTTGGCCGACAACATCTCGGATGCCATCCTCGATGCCATCCTCCGCACCGATCCCAAGGCGCGCGTCGCCTGTGAAGCGTTGGTAAAATCAGGGATAGTCGTTCTGGCTGGCGAGATTACCAGCGATGCGCGGGTGGATTATAGCCAAGTTGCGCGCGATACAATTCTCGATATTGGATACGACGATGAGGCCGTCGGCTTTGACGGCCGGCGTTGCTCCGTCGTTCATGCACTCACCGAGCAATCGCCCGACATTAGCCAGGGCGTTGACGAGGGACGAGGGCAGGACCTCCAGCAGGGAGCGGGAGATCAGGGCCTCATGTTCGGCTACGCATGCCGCGAAACCGATACCTTGATGCCTTTGCCGATCCAGCTCGCGCATCGCTTGACGAAACGACAGGCAGATGTCCGGAAAGCACGACAGCTTGGCTGGTTGCGTCCTGATATGAAATCCCAAGTCTCAGTGCGCTATGAGGGGTTGCGCCCGGTCGCCCTTGATACCATCGTCGTATCGACCCAACATGACGAGCAAGTCTCGCAAGAGACGGTCCGCGAGGGCGTCATTGAGGAAATCATAAAGCCTGTCCTGCCGACCCACCTGGAGACGGAAGGCGTCAGAATTCTGGTCAACCCGACGGGGAGGTTCGTAGTCGGCGGGCCGCGCGGCGACTGTGGTCTCACTGGACGCAAGATCATCGTTGATTCCTATGGTGGGATGGGTCGTCACGGCGGCGGCGCCTTTTCGGGCAAGGACCCGTCCAAGGTTGACCGCTCAGCTGCCTATGCGGCCCGGTATGTTGCAAAGAATATCGTCGCTAGCGGACTTGCGGACGTCTGCGAGGTGCAGCTTGCTTACGCAATCGGCGTGGCCAGTCCGGTTTCTGCCATGGTCAACACGTTCGGGACAGCGAGGGTTGAGGAAAGAAGGATCGAGCGCCTCATTCTTGAGTTGTTCGATCTCAGACCGAAAGGCATTATCAAGATGCTTGATCTCCTACGCCCTATATACCGCAAGACCGCGACCTATGGCCATTTCGGCCGTGAAGAGCCTGATTTCACCTGGGAGAAGACAGACAGGGCCGACGAATTGCGTCGCGAGGCAGGACTCGCCGCCCCGTGAGGGCCGACGCCGAATGGATTGGCATCCGGAAAGCCAACTCGCCAGACCCGCCGGCCGGCCGGCGTGGCAAGAAGCCGTCGGGATTTTCGCGGAGACATTGATGCCGGACTATGACGTGCTTTGTATAGGAAATGCCATCGTCGACATCATCGCCCAGTGCGACGAGGCGTTCCTGGAGACCAACGGCATCATCAAGGGCGCAATGAATTTGATCGACACGAGGCGCGCCGAACTGCTCTACAGCCGCATGGGCCCGGCCATTGAAGCCTCGGGCGGCAGCGCCGGCAACACGGCGGCGGGCGTCGCCTCCTTCGGCGGTCGCGCCGCTTTCTTCGGCAAGGTATCCAACGACGCGCTCGGCAAAATCTACGCGCATGACATGCATGCCCAGGGCGTCGCCTTCGACACCAGGCCGCTTAACGGCGAACCGCCGACGGCGCGCTCGATGATCTTCGTCACGCCGGACGGCGAGCGCTCGATGAACACCTATCTCGGCGCCTGCGTCGAGCTCGGCCCGGAGGATGTTGAGGCCGACAAGGCGTCGGGCGCCGCCGTCACCTATTTCGAGGGCTATCTGTGGGACCCGCCGCGCGCCAAGGAGGCGATCAGGCAGACGGCTAAGCTCGCCCACGCCGCCGGGCGCGAAGTGTCGATGACATTGTCGGACTCGTTCTGCGTCGATCGCTACCGCGACGAATTCCTCGGTCTGATGCGCTCCGGCACCGTCGATATCGTCTTTGCCAACAGCCACGAGATCAAGTCGCTCTACCAGACCGCGTCATTCGACGAGGCGCTGGCCCAGATCCGCAGGGACTGCAAGATCGCCGCCGTCACCCGCTCGGAAAAGGGCTCGGTCATCGTGCGCGGCGACGAGACCGTGACCATCAATGCGACCAGGATCCGCGAGCTGGTCGACACCACCGGCGCCGGCGACCTCTACGCCGCCGGCTTCCTCTACGGCTACACGCAAGGCCGCAGCCTCAAGGATTGCGGCGATCTCGGCTCGCTGGCAGCCGGGCTGGTCATCCAGCAAATCGGCCCAAGGCCACGCCAGAATTTGCGCAGAGAGGCGGAGCAGGCGGGATTGCTGTAGGTGGCGAGCCAAGAACCAGCTGCCCACCCTCCTTAATCCAGCCCGAGCCTTTTCTTCAGTTCCGCATTCTCCTTGCGGAGACGATCGGCAAGCAGGCTCTTTAGCCGCTTGTTTTCTTCCTCGAGCGCGACGAGATCCTTCAGCCCGTCACTGTCCGCCGCCGGCGCCGCCGCCTTCTTCCAAAGATAATATGTCTGTTCCGAGATGCCGGCTTGCTTCACCGCGCTCTTGAGAGTAGCGCCGCCGCCGATCGAGGTCTCGATCTGCGCCAGCTTCTGGGCACGATCCTTCGCGGAGTAGCTCTTTCGGCCTGTTCGCGCTGACGGCGGTGCTTCAGTGGTCGCGGATATCGGCTTGGCGCCCTCCTTGCGGGCAGGCGCGCTCGCCTCAGCTTCTGGCTTCCTCGACCGCCGCGCTCTCGTCTTCGGTTTTGGCGTTTCCGCTTTGTCTGCCGGTTCGCTATGAACTACTGCTGACTCGGTTTCCAGGGGATTGGCCATGAAATGCTCCACTCGAGGTTTGTGCAAAAGTTCAGCATCAAGGGCCACTACAGTAGAGTCAACAAGCTGACGATTTAACGGCTCGACTTCGTTTGTTGTTTCGGCCATCGCCGCGGCGATGTCGAAATTGCCCCAGATGGAACGTGCGGATTTTTCATAATTGCGCTTTTGTTTGACTTCCACGGTGAATGGTCGCGTCTGCCGCCTCATAGTTCCTTCCTGAATAGGAGAATGAAGTCGCCGCTCGAATTTTTGGCGCTTCCTGGTTAGCGCGGAGCATTATCGTATAGCCGCTCAACGGGCAAGTGATGCCGGTCTTCGATGGCTGACCCATCTGGGGAGATTTGAGCGGCTTCGCGCGTCCTGCGCATGCCTGTAAGGCCGCCAAGTTTTCTGGGTTAGCAGGCGCGCCACTGTGGCAGCTTGGCTTGTACGGCGAGGCCATGGTTGAGTGAGGCGAACCAAATCCAGCCCCGCGGTCGATCCCGAAGCTTCCCACAATGGCGAAGAGAACATCTTCACTCGTTCCTTTTCAGCACAAGACCTTCCGTTCGCTATGGTCGGCTGCACTCGTTTCGAACCTTGGCACCCTGGTGGAAGGTGTGGCGGCGGCTTGGCTGATGACCAGCATCGCCACCTCCCATGGAATGGTGGCGCTCGTCCAGTCATCGACCACCCTCCCCTACATGATCTTCTCCCTCGCGGCGGGAGCGCTCGCGGACAACTTTGACCGTCGCCGGATCATGTTGACTGCGCAACTGCTGATGGTCTGCGTATCCGCCTTCCTGGCGTTCCTGACCTATGCGGGGGAAATGACACCCTGGATCCTTCTGGGTCTCACCTTCCTGATCGGCTGTGGTTGGGCATTGCACGATCCCTCTTGGCAAGCCTCGATGGGGGATATCCTGCCTCGCGAACACCTGCCTAGCGCGGTTGCGCTCAACGGCATGAGCTACAATCTCATGCGCAGCATCGGGCCGGCGATTGGCGGCCTAATCGTGGCCACAGCCGGTGCGGCCTTCGCGTTCCTCTTTAACGTCTTTTGCTACTTCGCTCTGATCGCTGCGCTGTTGCGGTGGAAAGCGGTACGGGCACGACAAGCGCTGCCGCGGGAGGCTTTCGGCAGTGCGATGGCGGCGGGCTTCCGTTACGTGCTCTTGTCGCCGAACCTTCTCAAGGTGATGTGCCGGAGTTTCATTTTCGGCCTCACCGCCGTTGTGATTTTGGCTCTCCTGCCGTTGGTCGCTCGCGAACAGATCAAAGGGACCGCAGTCACCTACGGCGTGATGCTCGGCTTCTTCGGCCTGGGAGCGATTTGCGGCGCGCTCCTCATTGGGCGGGTCCGAGAAGTTCTCTCCAACGAATGGGTCATTCGCGGTGCGTTCTTTATACTGGCGATCAGCTGCTTCTTTCTGGCATGGAGTGAGGACGTTTGGCTGAGCTGTCTCCTCCTCATGCCGGCCGGTGCGGCCTGGATTCAATCATTCTCGCTGTTTAACGTCACAGTGCAGCTTTCGGCGCCGCGGTGGGTGGTTGGACGCGCCCTGTCTCTCTATCAGACGGCCACATACGGCGGCATGGCGGCGGGAAGCTGGCTTTGGGGCGAACTGGCGGATGTCCAAGGTGTTTCGGGAGCCTTCCTCGTCGCCAGCGTGGTTCTTGTGATTGGTGGACTGATGGGCATCGTTCTGCGTCAGCCGGATTTCGAAACGCTCAATCTGGATCCGACCAACAAGTTCAGCGAACCGACGCTGCAACTTGATCTGCGGCCACGAAGCGGTCCGATCATGGTGATGGTCGATTATCGTATCGATCAGAGAGATGTCCCAGAATTTCTCAGTGTGATGACATCGTGGCGAAAAGCCCGGCTGCGAGATGGCGCCAGACAATGGGCGTTGCTGCGTGACCTGGAAAAGCCCGAACTATGGACCGAGTGCTATCATGTGCCAACCTGGGTCGAGTATGTTCGCCACAACAACAGGCAGACCCAGGATGACGCCGAAATCGTTGCGCGCCTGGAAGCGCTGCACCGTGGCGATTGCCCGCCCAAGACGCATCACAAGATCGAACGCCAAACCGTGCGCGTGCACGACGATTTGCCGCTCAGGCCTCATTTGGACAGGACTTGAGCTGGCCCGTTGGTTTGAGCCGGTTACCTTGAGCCGGTGGGCTGCGAACAAGCAGGTCGAGACATTGGCCTCGATCACTTCGCAACACGCGCTGCGCCGGCCTCGGGTGCTCCCCTCGAAATCATTGTGTCGTATCACCGAGGGCATCACGGCCAACAGCTTCCTAGGCAACAGCCTCGCCATTGAGCCGAATATGGTCGCGAGCAGATCACCGACGAAGCGGTCGGAACCTCGGAGCCGAAGTTCGATGCCGAGGTGGCGTTCGCATGATGCGCGAAGCAGCACCACGGCGCTTGCCGGTATGTTTGCGCCCGGCAGCCGACGAACTCCTATCCTCCCGGACCGCTGTGCGTCATCGCTTTGATTTACCGGCCGCTCAAGGCTTCCACAGTTTTCGCTTTCGAGGCGACCTTTGGCAACATGCCAACCGAAATTTAACATAACGACATAAACATTTCTTTATGCGGCATTGACAAAGAAGCGAGCTGCTGTAATTGTCTCCCGTGTCGTGGTTCTCCGTACGGCGGTGCCGCAGCGGAGCTAAGAGGGAAGCCGGTGCGATGCCGGCGCTGCCCCCGCAACTGTTAGCGGCAAGCTAACCCCACTCATGTCACTGAGGCGAATAGCCTTGGGAAGACGGGTAGAGGCTATGACCCGCGAGCCAGGAGACCTGCCACGGCGAATTACGTCCATGGGCGGGGTGTCTCGGTGGCCGCTGCAGCCTGGCGTTCGTGCCGGCCTGCTAGCGCCTTCCTTGTCACCGACGCCCCAACCATCGGGGTATGGCATGACTGTCTCTCAGCAAATTCCTGTAGCAACGCTCGGCGTGCCGCGCTTCGGTCGTCGGCGAGAACTGAAGTTCGCGCTTGAAAGTTACTGGTCCGGAAAATCTTCCGCCGCCGACCTTCTCACGACGGCGAAGGCGCTCCGTGCCGCTAGTTGGGAAGAGCAGCACGATCGCGGCGTGTCGAAAATCCCGTCGAACGACTTCTCGCTTTACGACCATGTGCTCGACACCGCAGCCATGGTCGGCGCCCTTCCGTCTCGTTACGCCTGGAATGGCGGCGAGGTCCCACTCGACATCTACTTCGCTATGGCGCGCGGCAACCAAGGTCAGACGGAGGATTGTGGGCACGGTGGTCACCAGCATGCGGCTCATCGGCCTGGTGTAACCGCGATGGAAATGACCAAGTGGTTTGACACCAACTATCACTACATTGTGCCGGAACTAAACGATGATCAAACGTTCGCTCTTTCGTCGACGAAGCCGGTTGATTACTTCCTCGAGGCTAAAGCCCTCGGCATTCACACACGCCCAGTCATCCTTGGACCGGTCACCTTCCTCAAGCTGGCGAAATCGCCTGCCGAGGGATTCGATCCCATCGCGCTCCTGCCGCGGCTGCTGCCCGTCTACGAGCAACTCCTGCAGAGGCTGAAGCTGTCGGGAGCCGACTGGGTGCAGATCGATGAGCCAGCGCTTGTCCTCGATCTGAACCCGAACGAACGAGCTGCGTTCGAATTCGCCTATGGCCAGCTGTCGAAAGCCGCGCCCGAGCTGAAGATCATGCTGGCTACCTATTTCGGGCCGCTGGGAGACAATCTCGAAACCGCGGTTTCTCTGCCCCTGGCCGGGCTGCATATTGATCTCGTGCGCGCTCCCCAGCAGCTGGAAACGGTGGGTCGGCTCGCACCGAAGGATCTGGTGCTCTCGCTTGGCTTGATCGATGGCCGCAACGTCTGGCGTGCGAACCTGCCCGCCATTCTCGACCGCATCAAACCGATCGTCGCCGGCTGGCCCTTGGACCGCGTCGAGATCGCGCCTTCTTGCTCGATGCTGCATGTGCCGATTGACCTGCGCATGGAGACGGAACTCGACGCGGACATCAGGTCGTGGCTCGCCTTCGCGGCCCAGAAGACCGACGAGTTGGTGTTGCTGGCCCGGGCCCTGTCCCAAGGCAGGGATGCGGTGGCAGGCGCGTTGAAAGCGTCTGCCGAGGCTGCCGCCACCCGCGTGACATCCACGAAGATCCATGACCCGCTTGTTGAGGGGCGGATCGCCAGCATTGACGACAGCATGAAGCGACGAGAGAGCGCTTTTGCCGAGCGCTCCAGAGTCCAGGCCGGCACGCTCGGGCTGCCGCCGTTCCCGACGACGACCATCGGATCCTTCCCGCAGACGCCGCAGGTACGCAGGGCGCGGGCCGCTCATGCGAAGGGCCAGCTGAGCTATGTCGACTACGAGACCTTCCTGAAGAAGGAGATCGAGGCTGCAATTCGCTGGCAGGAAGAGATCGGGCTGGACGTGCTGGTGCACGGTGAGTTCGAACGAAACGACATGGTACAGCATTTCGGCGAGCAGCTGTCCGGCTTCGCCTTCACCCAGCATGCCTGGGTGCAGAGCTATGGGTCGCGTTACGTGCGCCCCCCCATCATCTTCGGCGACGTATCGAGGCCCAATCCGATGACGCTGCGCTGGTGGCAATTCGCCCAGTCGCTTACGGAATACCCTGTGAAGGGAATGCTCACAGGCCCAGTGACCATTCTCAACTGGTCTTTTGTTCGCGACGACGTACCGCGCTCCGAAGCCTGCCGCCAGATCGCGCTTGCCATCCGCGACGAAGTGAGGGATCTCGAATGGTCCGGCGCAAGGATGATCCAGATCGATGAGGCCGCGTTTCGCGAAGGATTGCCACTGCGCCAGTCTGATTGGAAAGACTATCTCGACTGGGCTGTCGAATGCTTCCGGATCGCCTCAACGGGTGTAAAGGACGCGACTCAAATCCATACCCACATGTGCTATTCGGCGTTCAACGAGATCATCGACGCGATCGCCGAAATGGATGCGGATGTAATTTCGATTGAGACGTCGCGCTCGAAAATGGAACTGCTGGACGCCTTCACGAGCTCCAAATATCCGAACGAAATCGGGCCCGGAGTCTACGACATTCACTCACCACGTGTCCCGGAAGTCGGGGAGATTTCGGATCTCGTCATGCTTGCCCGCGAGCGACTGTCGGATTCCCAACTGTGGGTAAACCCGGACTGTGGCCTCAAAACACGCAAATGGGAGGAGGTCCGCCCTGCCCTCATGAACATGGTCGATGCAGCACGCGCGCTCCGGGAGAAAGTGTAGGCCGGAAGGTTTCCTGGTTGCTCACCATGTGGTGAGTTCTCGGCTGCCGCATGTGGGCCGTGGGAACCGTTTTCTCCCTGTGACGTGTCGAGTTCGAAGGGGATGTGATTGGCGTCGAGACCGCTCCGGCCATGGGTTATCAGCATGCCAAGTGCGCTGTTCTCGATCAGTTCGTAAAGGACTTCTCGGCTCGGTTCATCGAAATGCGCGGGTACATACATGACAGGTTCCTTCACTGGCCGCCGGGTTCGCTGTTCACCGGTTGACATCCGATGGCAAGCGTTCCAACGCGGCGGCGATCTGGCGCTTCGCTGCTGAGGGCAGAGGCAGGATGGGACGCGGGGGGTCGGCACGGCAAATGTCGAGCAATTCGGCGAGTGCATAGACGACGCGAAGGCTCGAGAACTCCTTGAAGAGTCTCCAGAGCGGCGCAAGCGTGGCATCGATCCGTCGCGCTTCGGCCGCATCGCCCTGTTGCGCCGCCGTGACGATCTTCACGCAGACCTCGGGCAGGATGCCGGCGAGGACGCTGTACCATGTGTCGGCGCCGGCGATCATGGCCTCTGCGGCGTTCCAGTCGCCGCTGTAGCCGATCGAGAACCCTTCCGGCACAGTGCGCCTCTGGTCGGCCAGATGGCTCTTGATCGCTTCGCCCTTGTCTGTCGGATTTTTGATAGCGACAATCCCACCCACCTTTGCCAGGCGGCTGACGAGTGCTGGGGTGAAATGGAAATGCGTCGTTCCTGGATTGTCGTAGACGACGATCGGCAGGCCGCTCTCGCACGCCACCGTCGAGAAATGTTCGAACACCTCGTCCTCAGTGAGCGGGGTGTAGGAGGCGGCCGCAAGCAGCCCCGCGGCAACTCCAAGGGCCTTGGCGTCCTGCGCGAACCTCACTGCTTCATCGGTGCGCAACGCGCCCACACCCACCACGACCGGCGTTCGCCCGGCGATTTCGTCCAAGGTCTCGGCGAGCGTCCGTCGCCGTTCCTCGCGCGACAGATACATGTAGGTGCCGGTGCTGCCGAGAAGACCGATGGAGTCGACCTGAGCGGCGCCAAGCCGAGCAATCAGCCTGCGCAGAGCAACGGTATCGACGCGGCCGTCACGATCGGCGGGCGTGATGGGAAACGCGGAAAGGCCGCTCAGGAATGCCATGGCAAGGCTCCGGGTTTGTACGCGAGCGCGGGACTGGCCGGACCACAGGTCATCACAAGGCGTCCAGAGCCCGCCGCAGGTCGGCGATCAGGTCCTCGGCGTCTTCAAGACCCACCGAGAGACGCATGAGGTCCTCGCCGACTCCATCGGCCAGATGCGCATCCTTGCGGATCGGCTGACGAGCACGGGTCAGGCTTGCCGGATGATAGATGAGGCTGTCGGCATCGCCGAGGCTGACAGCCCGGGTGATCAAGTTGAGCCGGTCCATCATCCGGCGCGCGCCCTCGAACCCAGCGTGGAGGCCAAAGGCCAACATGCCCGAGCCTTGGGACATCTGCTTTCGCGCCGTCACCTGATCAGGGTGCGAGTCGAGGAAGGGATAACTCACCCATGCCACCGCCGGGTGCGCCTCGAGCGCCTGAGCCACCGCAAGGGCAGTGGCGCTGTGCCGTTCCATGCGCAGCGTGAGCGTCTTCAGACCGCGCAGGATCAGGAAGGCTGACATGGGCGAGAGCGCTGCGCCGGTGATGTAGCGCAGGCCCGTTTCGTGCAGCGTGCGGAGCGTTTGCGCGTCGCCGAGAATCGCCCCGCCAAGGGCATCGCCGTGCCCATTGATGTATTTGGTCAGCGAGTGGAGCACGAGGTCTGCCCCATGTTCGAGCGGCCGCTGGAGCGCGGGGGAGGCGAAGGTGCTGTCGACTGCAACCTTTACACCGCGCGCGTGGGCGCGCTCGGCAATGGCAGCGATGTCGAGGATGCGGCTCAGCGGATTCACCGGCGTCTCGAAGAAAACAAGCCGGGTCCGCTCGGTAATCGCGGCATCGAGATTTTGAGGATCGGACAGGTCGACCGCGACGACCTTGATGCCGAAGCGGGGGACCGCCTGTTCGACCATGGCAAGCGTGTTCGCATAAAGCGTCTTGTGGACGATGAGTTCATCGCCTTGGGACAGGAGCGACAAGATCAGTGTGCCGAAAGCCGCCATCCCCGAGGCAACGACCAAACCTGCCTCGGCTCCTTCCAGATTGGCGAGCCGTTGCTCGAGGATCTCCGTCGTCGGATTGTATTCGCGCGCATAGAGCCTTCCGCCAAGCGCGGCGGCGGCCTCGTTCGCTGCCACGCTTTCGAATCCATAGGTCGAGGTCAAGAAGACTGGCGGCTGAACGGCATAGGAAAAGCCGGCCGGATCGTAGCCATGATGGATCGCCCGAGTGGCGAATCCGGGACCGGTGTCGTTGAGCGACCGCGTGAGAGCATCGGTTTCGGATTGATAGGAACGGGTCATTCGGCCTCTAGATCTTTCTTGGGTTTCCGAAAGATTGACGGCAAACTGGCCAATGTGAAATATCCAGTTGGCGATGAATGAAATGGTCCAGTCTTCAAGTGCCGGTTCTGCAGGTCGCACGCACGCGATGGGTGCACGCCAGATCTACGAGGCTCTTCGCGAGCAGATCCTCGGAAGTGTCTACGAAACCGGCAGTCAGCTGCCGTCCTCCCGAGGCCTCGCAAATGACCTTGGGGTTTCGCGAACGACGGTGACGGTCGCCTATGAGCAACTGGCTGCGGATGGTTTCATCGACGTCCGTCAAGGCGCACGACCCCGCGTTGCATCCTCGCTGATCGGTCCTGAGACGAGCCGCACTGTCGCGAAACGAGTCGGCCCGGTTCATCTGTCCGCCTATGGCGAACGACTGCGCGTCACGCCGCCCTGGCCGGATTATCTGCCGACTGGACTGAAGGTCGATTTCCGCTATGGCGACCTGGCGCCGTCAGACTTCCCCGCATTGGTCTGGAAACGTGCGATGAACGAGGCGATGGGGCAGCGCCCGTTGCGTCTTGCCTATGACGACCCTCGCGGCTCGCGCCGGCTGCGCCAGGCGCTCCAGGGCTATCTCTGGCGCGCCCGAACGCTGAGCTGCGACCTCGAGCAGATCATCATCATCAACGGTTCGCAGCAGGGCCTCGATCTGTGCGCTCGCCTGCTTCTCGATCGTGCCGACCGCTTCGTCATCGAGGACCCGTGCTACAGGATGGCGCGTCAGGTCTTTGCCAGTACGGGTGCCTTGCCCATCCCCGTCACCGTCGACGAGGACGGGATGAAGACGGAGTTGCTGGCGGGGATCGGGGCGCGACTGGCCTATGTCACGCCATCGCATCAGTTTCCGCTGGGCGGCGTCATGCCGATCGCGCGCCGCCATCAGCTTCTGGAATGGGCGCGGCACAACAACGCCTATGTGATCGAGGACGACTACGACAGCGAATATCGCTACGACATCAATCCGGTCCCTCCGCTGCACAGTCTCGAGGACCACGGGGCTGTCATCTACCTCGGCACGATCTCCAAAACGCTCTCGCCGATGCTGCGCATAGGCTACCTCGTCGTCCCGACGGAATTGCAGGAGGTCTTCGCTACCGCCAAACAATTCGCGGACCGGCATTCGCCGGTGGCTGAACAGGAGGCTCTGGCCTGTTTGTTCGAGAGTGGCGGCTACGAAAGCCATGTGCGACGTGTGCGCAGGCTGAACGGCGAGCGGCGGGAGACGTTGTTGGGCGCCTTGCGGCGCAGCTTCGGAGATCGCATCGCTGTCCAGGGAGCAGAGGCCGGTCTGCACGTCGTCGTTTGGTTCGACGAACTGCCGCGATCGCGGGAAACGACCCTGGTCGAAGCCGCCCGAGACGCGGGCCTGGGGCTGCACCTGATCTCGCCCCTTTACGAGCGGCAATCGGACGAAGGCCACATCGATCGCGTGGGGCTTGTCATGGGCTATGCCGCCTTGAGCATTCGGCAAATCGAGAAGGGCGTTGAGATCCTGCGAGCGGTTGTCAAGCAGGTGCAAGACGCGTTGCCGGGACACGGTGGCTAAAACGGCGGGACGTGGCGTGCTGGCGAGGAAACCGACCCTTGGGCTGAACCGCATTTCGTTGCAAAGCCAACTGGACTGGGAATACGTCATGCAACTGGTGCTGTTGATCAGGCCAGTTTGGCGGCAGATTTTCGTGCGAGACGAATTTCCGAAAGCGATGCATGACCTGGCAAGGAAAGCTGCTTCACATCCATATCGCGCCCGCTACCTCCTATGAAATGGAGGATCTGGAGGAGGCGTAGCTTGTTGCCGGCCGAGGTGGGCTCGAGCACCCGCAAGACATAATCGACGATCTCTATCAGGCCTTGTCCACCGCCGAATGATGGAATTATCCAGCGCATGGTGCGGCATGCACCATGCCGATGCCAGAAGATCTGGACGCTCGACAAGCACCTTTCTTCAAACATTTCCCGAACGACCCCCAGCGCAAAGCCTCCCCATGAGAAAAGAGCATCCCATGTCTTTCACGCCATTGGTTGCCCCCGAGATCAAGGCCCGCTACCAGGATTTTCATCTGATCAGCATTGTGGTGCGGAACGCTGAAATCGACGTGCCGGATGCACAGGCGTTGAACGACACGATTGCGGCGGCGGAACAGGCGGCGCTTCGCGATGACGCCCAAAGGGACGCGCGTCTTGCGGCCTGGGCCGTTGCCTACGAGGCTTTCGGCACAAAGGCCAATCGAACGCCGTGCTCGGCCGCCGCGCTTCTCAAGCGGGTGCGGAAAGATGGCTCTCTCCCGCGGATTTCCCCACTGGTTGATGCCTACAATGCCGTCAGCGTGTTGTATGGCGTTCCGATTGGCGGGGAGGATCTCGATCTCTACCAGGGGGTCCCGAGACTTTTAATTGCGAAGGGAGCGGAGCCATTCGACACGATCCAGCAAGGTGAAATGGTAACCGAGCATCCCGAACCGGGCGAAGTCATCTGGTGCGATGATGCCGGTGTCACGTGCCGCCGCTGGAACTGGCGGCAGGGGCGGCGCACCATGGTCACGGTCGATACCCGCGCCATGTGGCTCGTGCTGGAAGCCCTCGGCCCAATGTCAGCTAAACAGATGACGGCCACCGGAGAGCATCTGATGGGACTTATCCCAGCGTTGTGCCCGGGTGCGCGAATCGAAACCGCGCGGATCGACGAGTCCACTACATCTCGTGTCCCTTAGGGCATGGCCCACCTTTCGGAGAAACACCCCACTCAGCCCTGTCCGGATCTGGCGCTCCTTGCTCGCTCCGCTGGCCTACACAGTTGATTGCGAACGACCCAGAATGGCTCTCGAAAACGAGCGTCGAACGAAATCAGATCACTGCTTGTTCTCCCTTAGCGTTGTTTGGCGTACTTTTATCGCGATGCCTTCAGTGGGGATGGTCCAAATTGCGCAAGCTCGGTCGAGTGATCGCGGAGAAGCTTAATGTCGACTAAATCGAAATTCATGGAGCGGTACGGACAACGGGTGCGAACCCGGGACGTCGTCCCGGTGTCGTCAGGCTCTCCCGTCCGACTGAGCCTCAGTTTTCTTCACGGCGCGAATACTCCTGAGGCTGCCCGGATTCTCGTTAAGAGACAGCTGCCGCTCAGGACGGCCCACGCGATACTCACGGAGATGGTCGATCACGGCAAGGCGTTCGTGACGGTTCCTTGCGTCGACGACCTATTGGCACTGAAGAATGAACTGTCGTCCGCAGGCGTGATCGCGAAGGTTCATGCGCCGCGGCCGATAAGTGTTCGCGAAGTCCGGGATCGCACGAAGCTCTCTCAGGAGGCATTCTCCGTGAGGTATGGCCTCGATCTGGCAACGCTTCGAAACTGGGAGCAAGGTCGCTCGAAACCGGATGCAGCGGCCAATACTCTCCTTTGGACCATCGCCCGGAATCCGGAAGCAGTCGAAGAATCGCTGGACATGGAGGACGGAGTGGCTGCCCCTTCGCCCTAAGGGGGCCGATCACTTCGGCGCGCGGCAATTCGGCCGCCAGCGCGATGGCCGGCCGCCGCGCGGTATCGCCAGCGCGCGAGCCTCATGCGTCAGACGCCTTCCTTGGCATGTCGCACGCCAGATCCCAAACATGATTCCATCGCAACGAGCTGGTGACGGAAGCAGTGTCTGCACTTTGGAAACGAGCCATTTGCGTTCTCATGGACGTCGCGACTCGTCTCGTCCAGTAAAAGTCGCAATCATTGTGAATTGCGATGTTCCGCAGTCAGCTGGCCGTTTATTTTCCTAAGATCTGCGTTGTAGGCCGGGGTGTTGTCGCCGTTTCGGCGGGTAAGATGGGATAGGCGACCTCGGGTGCCTTTCCGGTCAGCGAGTTGAGGAAGGTAACAAGCAGGTCGACTTCTTCGTCCGCCAGTACCACGCCAAGCTGGGTGGTTCCCATGATGGCAACGGCCTGTTTCAGATCCCAAACCTTGCCCGAATGAAAGTATGGCGCGGTGAGTGCAACGTTGCGCAGCGGCGCCACGCGGAAAACATAGGAATCGTCGGCAGTATTGGTGACCGCAAATCGGCCCTTGTCTTTTTCCGGCAGGACCTCGGCGCTGGGCTGTTCCACGAGGCCGAATGGGTAATAGGCTTCCCCACCAACGTTGATACCGCCATGGCAGGACGAGCAGCCTTTGTCCATGAAAAGCGCCAGGCCCTGTTTCTGTTCGGAAGTCATGGCGGCGTCATCGCCATTCAGGAAGCTGTCGAAGGGGGCCGGCGTGACCAGTGTCGCCTCGAAGGCTTCGATTGCCTTGGCGAGGTTGTCGAAGGTGACCCGATCGGCTTCAGCCGGAAAAGCTGCATCGAACCACTCGACATATTGCGGCATGGACTTGAGCGTGGCGATGACTTGGCCCGGTGTATTGGCCATTTCGATCCCGGCTTGGACCGGTCCCTTCGCCTGAGCCTTCAGGTCTTCGGCACGACCATCCCAGAACTGGGCGATGTTGAAGACAGCGTTCAGTACAGTCGGCGCGTTGCGCGGTCCCTTCTGCCAACCATGGCCGATCGAGGTTTCTTGATTGTCGTCGCCGCCGGTGGCCAGGTTGTGGCACGAGTTGCACGACAAGACGCCTGACGCCGAGACGCGTGGATCGAAGAACAGTGCCTTGCCGAGAGCGATCTTCTCCGGGGTGATCGGGTTATTGGCGACTGCCGGCGTGGTGGATGGCAAAGCCTTGAAAGTGGCCATTGCCGTTTCTCTGAGGTCTGCGGGGATCGAATCCGCAGCAAAGGCGGTGGCCGTCAGCAAGGGGACAGCCATCGTACTGAATAGGATTTTCATAAATGATCTCGCTGCGTCGTGCACGCAGCCACTCTGGGATATGCGGCTCATGAACGCCCTGCGCTAGATCAGTTGCGGGAGAGGACCGGGTGGTCTGACACCTGTTTTTGCGGCAGAGCTTGGACCGTCCCGGAATTGAACGCTCTTCTCGATTGGATTTTGGGAGGCGGAGGATCGCTGCTCGGCAAGCGGCGGCGCCGGAGCCGTGCTCCGGTTCTCTCTGCGCCTTCAACTATGAAGAAATCGGGGCCACCGTGTCGGATTCGGTTTGGGGCCGGTTATCTGTTCCGCAGCAGGTCCTGCTCGACTTCCGCCTGCCTTCGCCAGATCGACCTTGGCCCAAATCGATCCGCGATAGTGTCTTGTAGCACCTTTGCGGGACGATCTTATTTCGACTGTAGAGGGCCGTTTGGGGTGAGCAGAATTACACGAATTTCAGAGGCGCCCGAGTAGCTGTTTTAATTGGCTTGTAGGCCTCCATAGAGCGAATATTGGCAGACGACGGAGCACAATTTTGGCTTCGTTTATCATCTTGCTTCAATGGGACAACTGCTGTGCAATTTTTACACGGTAATTTGCCATCATGAATTTGAGAACCAAGTCCCACGCAGTGATTCTCACACCGGAAGCGTTGCAGTCCTGTCGCGAGAAGCTGATTTACAAATACAACAAGATGATTGACGTCGCCATAGCGCAAAATGTTGTTTGTCCGCTATAGTACGCTCCAGATGCCGGCGAAATCTCGATACAATAACCTCGTCGGCGTACCCGCTCCAGCCTCACACACGACTGCGACGCCTATACTTGCGCTTTTCCACTGCCCGACATGCAGGCAGCGAGCCATTGCATCGCGGAGGTTGCATCTTCCAATATGGCGACCTGTTTCGCAAAGCGGAAAAAGGTCTTGCGCGCTGCGCTCGCAGGTTTTCGTCCGTCGTATGCATCAAAGCACGCCCTGAGGGCGGCTTTGTAGATCCGGTCTCTGCCATCTTCTGGCCATTCGTTGAGAAAATCGATAGCATCCGCAGGACTGGCAATCTCTTGCACGATGTGCGCTGCACGCCTTACGAAAAGTGGGCTCCTGAAAGTCCCTGAGCTCATGCGTTCCTCCCGACCTGCTGAACCGCTAGTTTGCGTAAGGCGCCTCCTCTACACCCGCCCACCATTGCGGAATGTGTTGTCACAGCTATAGCGGTTCAATAGCAAAGCAGCGGCGTGATGTCCTCGGTTTACCAGCGGGCCAATCCCTAACATCCTGCTGCGAGAGCGGCTCACCGGATGAATTTACATCGTTTCGACCAATTGCGAATCAACGCTTGATAGTTCCTCCACGCGCCACCAGGAAGCGGCCACTGCTCTGCCACCGATTTCACAGCCAAAGAGAGGATGGCGAAGAATAGCCCGCTTCGTTTCGAGATTACTGGTCATTTTGGCGCAAAGCTTACGGCCGAGACGCGCCTGAAAATGCGCAAGCACCGCGGCAGGTCGCCAACAACGGAACGCATCAACGGTCATGACGGCGCGATACTGCGCTATAGATCTCGCTGCTGGACGAGCATGGCAATAATCCTGTCGAGACCTTGGTTGCTTTCAGCGGAGACCGCCACTATGAAGCGACGCTTCGCCGACTGTGTTTCACGCCGCCTGGAGAGTTTCATGACAGAAGAAGCCGAAAAAAACATCGACACCCTCATCGAGCTCACGGCCGATGTCGTCTCAGCCTATGTCTCCAACAATCCGATCCCGGTGGGGGATCTCCCTGCCCTCATCGGCCAAGTGCACGCGGCTCTGAAAGGGACGGCCCGAGGTGTCTCTGCAGAAGAGCCGGTTGCCCTTACGCCTGCAGTCCCGATCAGGAAGTCGGTGACACCGGACTACCTCATCTCCCTTGAGGACGGGAAGAAATTCAAATCGCTAAAGCGCCATCTGTCGACCCACTATGGGCTGACGCCGGATGGATATCGGGCCAAATGGGGCCTGCCGGCGGATTATCCCATGGTCGCGCCGAACTACGCCGCGGCGCGCTCGTCATTGGCCAAGACGATGGGGCTCGGCCGCAAACCGAAAGCGCCGGAAGCTCCGGAGCCGGCGCCGACGAAGCGAACCCGCAAGAAGGTCGCGGCTTGATTTCGGCAATGGAGATTCGTTCTGGAGCGTTGCAGCCATCGGCTTAATCTGCGCGTCATATAAAAAGGCGGGGCCAACCCCGCCTTCCTTTCAAACAACTTTGTTTCATGAGGAATTCGCGACGCCTGCAGCAATCTGCTGCCCTCAGTTTTTGCTCGCTCCTATCGAGCGGCCGTGAGGACCTCCGGACCTACGCGCCCACTCTTGCCAGGTCGTTTCAACCAGCTTTGCTGAGGCTGCCAGCGGAGGATTTGCCGGTGCGGCGATCCTGCTCGATCTCATAGTTGATCTTCTGGCCGTCAGCGAGGGTCGAGAGGCCCGCACGTTCGACAGCCGAAATGTGGACGAAAACATCCGGACCGCCATTGTCGGGCTGAATAAATCCAAACCCCTTGGTGCTGTTGAACCACTTTACCGTTCCAGTAGGCATATACGTGTTCCTCCTTAACAATTGCAACGTGGGCAGGCCATTAGGCCTGCCCGACTCATAGCCGAGACTTGGGCGCAGCAAAAAGCGAAAAATTGTTAAACCCCGATCAGCTGGCGCACTCCATTTTGGCCGAAGTCGCCAGCAAGCACTGTCCTACACTACCGCTCGAGCATGGCCGGAAGCGCCCGATCCTTCCAACGCTCCTCAGCCCCACGTCTACGGCTGGTGCTTGGAGGCACGGGACGTAAGGCCGACCGCTGCTCGTGCCGCCAGGTCAAAGGCCGGGTAGTTCACGGAGCTACCTTCGTGCATAACGGCTTGGCAAGCGCTTGAAGGAGTTTCGAATTGGATTGTTTCAAGAGGGTCGAGGGTTGATCGATGCCACCAGCGTGGAAGCGATCGATAACGCGCGCGTTTTGCTGGACCAGTTCAAGGGCAAGTCAGAAACAATCGCCCAAGCGATCGACGACTTCCTACTTGATTTCATGACCTTGCTGTTTGTGATAGAAGCTACCCGCGAGCGGTTCCACAATCCGGCGAGGCGGTTGGCGCGCATCAGATTGAGCAGGATCAGGCTGTTACTCACCCGATGCTCTTGACCTTAGGGACCACGCCGCCAGCGATGCGTTTGCAGCCGCAAAGAAGGCAAAATCTGTTCGCCGGCAAACCAAGCACAGCCAGGCGGTATTTACGCAGATGAATTCGATCGCGAACGCAAATTCTCCTGTTTGGTACCCAGCGACGACGGCAAACGCGGACAGCTTCCGTGCTGCTGTCCTCCAGCGACAAACGTGCCTGCATGCCCCATCCAGGGCGAGCTCGACGGTTGTTTCTTACGTTTGACCAAGGTCCCGCGCAAACACTCCCCTTTCCCGCAGCAACTCATCAGGCTCAACGGCCTCGCGGCAGGCGCATTACGCCAGAAGCGCGCAACCGCATTGTTTTTTCCCGCCCGAGTCCTATGATCTTCGTTTTCCAGCGCCTCGCGGATATCCCCCAACTCGCCGATTTTTGATCAGATCCGTCTTCGCGCGCGAGCAGGCTCCGCGCTCGAGTTGGCTACGCTGCTCGCGCCTCTGCCGTTCAGCATCGACCCCGTCTGGCTGTCGAGAACAGGGTTCCGCTGGGGCGACCAACATCTCCATTCTCACCGTCAGTGCAGCGGCCATTCGGAGCGCATCCTATACCCCTCCCCCGGCAGCGCGCCCAATCGTCTTCGAACGAAGAAGATATTCTCAGCCGCGCTCGCGTCGCGTTCGGCCCTGTCCGACGTCCGACAATGTCGGATGCGCAACATGGCAGAGCCCGATTTGTCCACATGCCTCGAACGGTTTTCTGATCTGGCACGTTGCATGCTTGGTCATGCGCAAGGCGTCGCGGACTAAGGAGAATCCGTCCCATGATCACCTCACCAAGAAATACTGCCGCAGGTCTCCTGGGTCCATCCAAAGATGAGGCTCGGGTAAGGCTTGGCCCCATGAAGAGCTTATTTATCTGGCTCGGCGCTGCCCGCCGATCCTCCCACGCGGGGAGACGGGGACGCAGCGCCTTCATCAAAATGAGGAACAAATCACTTTGCCCCGAACCTTGCGTGTCGACCAGCCACCACAACCGGAGCCATCGATCGTCCGCCTGGCTGCGCAACGCGTTCATTGCCACCGCGCTGGCCCTGGTGACGACCGCTCCGGCTCTGGCCGCCACCGCCGGCGGCAAGGTGACGGATTTTCTGCTCGACAACGGCATGGAAGTGGTCGTCATCCCCGATCACCGCGCGCCGATCGTCACTCATATGGTCTGGTACAAGATCGGCAGCGCCGACGAGCCCCCCGGCAAATCAGGCCTTGCCCATTTCCTCAAGCATCTGATGTTCAAGGCGACGACCAACCATGCCGCCGGCGAGTTCGACCGAGCCGTCTCAGCCATCGGCGGCTACAATAACGCCTTCACCGCCTATGACAACACCACCTTCCTCGAGACGGTGGCGCCCTCGGCGTTGGGTGAGATGATGGGCTTCGAGGCCGATCGCATGTTCAACCTCATCCTCAACGAGGATGATATCAAGACCGAGCGCGACGTGATCCTGGAGGAGCGCCGTTGGCGCAGAGAGACGAACCCGCATGCTCTGCTGGACGAAGAGGTCAACGCGACGTTGCGGCAGAACCAGCCCTACCGCATTCCGGTCATCGGCTGGATGCACGAGATGGAGAAGCTGAACGGCACCGACGCATTCACCATCTACAACAAATACTACCGACCGAACAACGCCGTGCTGGTGGTAGCCGGCGACGTAGAGCCTGAGACGGTGAAGGCGCTGGCCGAGAAGACCTATGGCAAGGTTGTGCGCGGGCCGGACCTGCCCCCGCGCAACCGCCCGGTCGAGCCGGAGCAGAACACCAGGCGCACAGTGACGATGACCGATGCGCGCGTTTCGGTGCCGAGCTTTTCCACTCAATGGGTGGTGCCGTCCTATCATACGGCAGAGCCCGGCGAGGCCGAGGCGCTGGACCTGCTGGCCGAGATCCTCGGCGGCGGTAACCGCAGCCGGCTATATCAGGAGCTTGTCGTCAAGCAAGGCATAGCCTCGGCGGCCGGCGCCTCCTTCCAGGGCACCATGCTAGACGACACCAATTTCACTATCTCCGGCTCGCCGCGCGGCGATGCAAAGCTCGTCGATCTCGAAGCGGCGGCCGTTGCCGAAGTCGCCCGGATCGCCAAGGATGGCGTCACCAGCGACGAGCTGGACAAGGCCAAAGACCGCTATATCCGCTCGGTGATTTTTGCGCATGACGAGCTGGACCACATCGCCAACATTTATGGCAAGACGCTCACCACCGGTGGCAATGTGAAGGACGTGCTCGAGAGGCCGGACCGCGTCCGCAAGGTCACCATCGACGAGGTCAAGGCCGTCGCCGCGCGTTATCTGGTGCTCGACCATTCGACCACAGGCTATCTTTTGCCGCAGCAACAGGCGGGGAATTGATCATGAGCTCCATCCCCATGCAAATGCGCCGGCCGGTCTTCCCTCGGCGCGCCTTCGCCACCCTGTTCCTCTCCATCCTCTTTCTCATCTTGCGGGCGCTCGCCCGCTAAACGGGATCTGTTTAAAGCCGCGAGGAGCGGTTTTGGCGGGCCTTGCCAGGCATTTGCCGGTTCAGGCGTCATTATTGGGGTGCGCTCCTCCTCAGGCCAGCCTCTCTTCGAGTCGATAGAGTCGCCGATTCGTGGTCCGCAGATTGTAGGCGCAGGCCACCAGCATCCACTCCGCGCGGCTGGCGAAGCCGATGTCCGTTGTTCAATCGTTCGACTAGTAGAACCGCGAGGCATCTTCTAGCGTATTCAGGTATTCTCCCTTTCCAGTTGGGTACCGTGGTCTACCAGCTGTCTGGCCGAGGCCCTATAAGGAACCCGGACCTCGCGGAGTACACACCGCACCTGCTATATATACCTGCTGCGTTGAGGAGGAATCCGGTATTGCCCCTGTGCCTGCCGATGATCCGTCACCTGAGATCCCCTGACCTGTTTGGACCCATTGATCGCCTGCCTGCACTTGGCACGCGGACTAGCGAGCGGACATTCGAGGTCCTCAACCCGTCGACTGGCGAAGTGCTGGCAGAACTACCCGACATGGGTGTCGAGGAGACATGCGCTGCGATCGACAAGGCCTATGTCGCGCAGCCTGGATGGGCAGGGCTGACCGCACGTGAGCGCAGCGACGTTTTATGGCGATGGCATCAGTTGATCATCGACCACGCCGACGAACTCGCCGCGATTCTCACCGCCGAGATGGGCAAGCCGCTTGCCGAAGCCATGTCGGAGATATCGCATGCTGCGGCGTATCTGCAATGGTACGCCGAGGAGGCCAATCGCGTCTATGGCGAGACGATCTCCGCACCATCGATGGACCGCCGAATGCTGGTAATCAAGCAGCCCATCGGAGTTGTTGGCACGATAACGCCATGGAATTTCCCGGCCTCGATGGTGGCGCGCAAAGTCTCGCCAGCCTTGGCGGCGGGCTGCACGATCGTCCTCAAGCCCGCTGAACAGACGCCGCTCGTGGCGGGAGCAATGTTCGCCCTCGCCCATCAGGCTGGCTTTCCCGAAGGCGTCGTCAACCTGATCTATGCGTCCGAAGGTGACGCGGTCGGCCGCGAACTTTGTACCAATCCCAAGGTCCGCAAGATCAGCTTCACCGGGTCGACTGAGATCGGGCGCCTTCTCATGCGCCAGTGCTCGGACCAGATCAAAAAAGTCAGCCTTGAGCTCGGCGGCAATGCACCTTTCATCGTCTTCGATGATGCCGATATCGATGCCGCGGTTGACGGTGCGATCCAGGCGAAGTTCCGCAATGCCGGCCAGACCTGCGTTTCAGCGAACCGCCTTTACGTCCAGTCGCGCGTTCACGACGAGTTCGTCGAGAAATTCGTGGAACGGGCTCGCCAACTTCAAGTTGGTGACGGTTTCGCTCCCGGAGTGGACATCGGGCCCCTCATCGACAAGCAGGCTTTGGCCAAGATTGAATTCCATATTGCGGATGCCGTAGCTAAAGGCGGCGCAATTCGATGCGGGGGCAAACGCGTCGGCACGAATGGCACGTTTTTCCAACCAACGGTCCTGACCGGTGTCACCAGCGAGATGACCGTCGCGCGAGAAGAGACATTCGGGCCGCTCGCACCGATTATTCGCTTCAAGGATGCGGATCAGGTCGTCCGTGATGCCAATGAAACGATCTACGGCCTCGCGGCCTATTTTTATGCCTCCAACCTGAAGCGTGTCTGGCGTGTCGCCGAGGCCTTGGAATATGGAATGGTCGGGGTAAATACCGGCCGGATGTCTTCGGAAGCGGCGCCGTTCGGTGGGATAAAACAGTCCGGCATCGGGCGGGAGGGATCCCGCCATGGCCTCGAGGACTACCTCGAAATGAAATATCTCTGCATGGGCGGCATCTGAAGCATCGGCTTGCAGGGTTCCCAGACGGGGTACCTAGCGAGCGATGTCCAAACATGTGAATTGTAGAATCGCTCCTCGATTGGGAACTGAGGGGCGGTCCGTACCCGAGCAAACACGCAATCCTGAGGAGCACCCTAAAATAGCTGGATGTATCTCTCGACGAGACAAGCGTCTGCATTTTAGGCGAAGACGGCGCACTTGTGACGGAGGATACGCTTGCGATTTGGCGGCCTTCGCCGACTATCTTCAGGCGACGGGCTGTCGTTGCGCGGGTCTGGTTGGAAGCTTGTGCACCAAGCCATCGTAACGCTGGTTGAGCAAATTCCGGTTTCAGGGGCAGAATTTGAGCCTGCTACATTCCGATGTCAGTAGCTCAGCTGTTCTTCGGCCGACTGCCGCGCCGGTACAGGCTCGGACAGAATCGAAGATACCATCACGCAGGCATTCGAATTCACATTGGTGATCGGCGCACGATCCAGGGCGCCAGGTTGACCAAGCGGGTCGAACCGCATGACAGCCTTGACCGGCTGGAGGACGGAAATCCCGATGCCGAAGAGGTTGGTCAGCGCAGTCGAGCCCACACGGCATTTGCGGCACGAACAGCAAGGGCTGGGAAGCGATCGGCCGAGCGGTCCTCGAAGGCGCGGGCCAGGGTTGTCGACGACGCGCTGGTTCAGGTCCGCTAATCTGGTCTCTACAGTTTGATAGCGGCTTCGGTCGCCACTGACAGCGAGTCAAGATATTTGGCATCGTCGGCTGATTGCCGCGCAGATCTGGTCGAGATTGGGACAGCTCACTGGTGCACCTTTGGGCTCATAGTGCTTCCTCCTCATCGAGATGGGGATTGCCGGATTTGGCGTAGAACACCAACACGGGTCTGAGATCAAAGCGGGCCCCGGGCGCAAGGCGCTGGACGGACCGGGGCCATGTTTCGGTTGAGACGCCATCGATGCCTCGCGCCAGCGTTCTGGCGAATCGGGGCATCAGCGGAGCGAGTGTCGGCGCCAGGATCGCAGCGGCCGTCGTCTGAAGGGCTAGCGACGTCCGATTGCGGGCGGGATAGAAACGACGCGCCGCCGCATAGTCTCGCGCCCCACGATAGATCACACAATCGCGCACGAAATCGCAGACCTGAGCGGCCGCGCGCCGAACCGAGAAGCCTTCGTCCGAATAGGCGCGCTCCATCGCCGCGCGATAGATCTCTATGCGAGCAAAGAAGGCGCGGTCGACGGGGCTCCAGTCGCCTGCATCGGGTACACGGCCGGCAAAATCCTGCTTGATCTCCTGGTTCAACGCCTCAAGCCAGTTCAGCCAGATCCTTTGGAACACCTCGTTTTCGGTGCGGCGCAGCGCGTGCAGCGTGAAATCCGTCCGCTCACCTTCCGGGCGTGTCAGGCCCAAATGGAGGCGCACGACGTCAACTGTCTTTGGGCTCAGAACCTCCTTGCCCCAGACCGCATGGCGGCAGCTGGTTGAGAACTTCTTGCCGTCGAGCAGGTAGAACTCGTTGACGTGATAGTGGATGCGTGGCGTCCAGTGGGAGAAGACCTCGGCGTAAAGAGCGGGGTAGAGTAGCGCGTGGTAGAACGAATTGTCGAAGCCGAAGAAATGGACAATCTGCCAGTCGTTGCCGGGCATCTCCGCCTTCCAGTCGCGACCCAGCAAGCGGCCGAGCGCCTGGATGTTGTAAAGAAAACCGAAGGCCATTTCCGGCCAGACCCAGATCACTTGCCCCGGGAACCCTTCGGCCGGCAGGCCCCAGTCCGAGGGGTGGGTAATGGGCACTGAAAAGTTGCCGCGTCGGCGTAGGCGCGCGAAGAGATCCAAGATCCGTAGCGGGACGCCCGACGCCCTTAGATGCCGGTCGATATTGTCGTAGCATCGGTCCAAGGCAAGTTCCGGGCGGCGGACGGAGCCGACCAGCGGCGCCTCGGCAGACTGCCGTGACCGGGCTGCACCCAAGTCGTGGCAAAGGTTTGGGGCGCCGCATTCCTCGCAGATGTTGCCACCGGCGGAGCCGCCGCAATCGGGGCAGAGGCCGCTAACATCCGGCTCGTAAAGATAGTGGCCTGTCACAGCATCGAAAAGCGCAGGGCTCTGGCGCAGAGCTACCGCCGTGCTGCTCAGAAGACTGCGGAAACACGCGGCTTGAAACTCGCCGTAACCGTCATCGCCCATTGTGAGTTGGAAGCTGTGGACCTCACAATCGAAAAGTGCAAGCGTGGCGCGAATCTCGTCGGCGTAGTAGTGCGCCACGTTTGCAGGCGTCGATTGATCGGCATCGGCGCGTGTCGTGACGTAGCTCTGGTTGTCATCGCTTCCAGTGAGGTGATATGCTTCGACTCCTTTCATGCGCAGGAAACGAGTATAGACGTCGGCGCCAAAATAGGGGCCAGAAAGATGCCCCAGATGCAGATCGCCATTTGGCGTTGGCGGCGTGGAGAAGACGAAGATCGGCCCGCGTGGAGCCGTGGTCTTTGCAGCGGCATCAAGGGCGGCCTCGCCGTCTCGCCAGTAGACATCGACGAAATCTAGGTCTTCGTTTCCGTCGTTGCGCAGCACATGCGCTTCAAAAGGGTGGAACAGAACGACATCGCCCGCCTCGACCGAGATTTCCCCAAGGTCGGTCCTGACCTTGCCCGATCCTGACAGGATCACGAAGGCCTCGATTTCGTCGTGCCGATGGGGCTCGGATGTAACGCCCGGTGCCACCCTACCGAACGAAAACCCCGTGCGAGCGCTTCCCGTTCCAAGCGTGGCCATGTCGATACCGAACGCCCGCGACAGCTCCGTTCGAGAAAACGTGTATTTGCGCATGACGAACCTAAGCTGTTGAAGCAGTGGGATCTTCGGCTGCCAACGCAACAGCCTCCCGTGCAATTTGTGGAGAGAAACGGCAGCCCGACCCGTTGGCGGCCCCGGCCAGGATAATGCAGCTCTGGGCCGCCAGGCGGGCGACGAGGGGGGCGCCAGTCGGGCTGTAGGCATCATAGAAGACCGCCCTGCGACCACCTCCACAATCCACGTGCCGAAGCCTCGTAACGGGCTGCGGTCGATGCTCCGCGAGCCCGCAAATCAGAACGCCATACTCTCCGCGCATTTTTGAGCGGTCGATCAGTTTCGTGTGCATGCCTCCGCCTGGCTGCGTGAGCTCAATCGCGATAGAAAATGCCATTTGGGGGCTTGAGTTTGTCGAGATCGGCCACTTTGCCCTCGGGCGGGTTAAGGGCGCGCTTAAGCACGTTATATTCAGCGCGGGTCGGTCCACCGGTTGAAGCACGCTGGAACACCAAGTAGAGTGTCCGCCGCGAACGATTGCTTTTGTTCGGTCGTGAGTAGTGCGGTGCGTAATCGTCGAAGATGAAGATGTCGCCAGCCTTCCATACTACGGGTTCCCAGGAGAACATTTCGGCGACTTGAGGATCGATCACCCCACCGGCATCCATGGGAAACACCCCCTTCTTGTGGTTGCCGGGGCTGAAGAAAAGCCCGCCGTTTTCCGGGTCGGAGTCGTCGATGCCTATGGCAACCACCGCATGGACCATCCGGTCGGGGAGTTTGTGTGGAATGTGATAAATGTCCTGATGCGGGAGATAGCCGCCGCTGTCGGGGTAGTGGAAAATCAGCAACTCCTTGAGCCTGCGCGAATCTTCGCCAAGCAAATACTCGACCGCTGACTTTATGCGCTGATCTTCTAAGAGCAAACGACGCAATGGATCATGGAAGTCGAGAAAATTCTCGATCTTGGAGATGATCTTTCGATTGTCCGTCGTCTTCTCGAACCACATGAGCCATTTATCATCGCTGACATCCCAGCGTGACATATCTTCGACAAAAGTAGAGATATCTTCCTGAGCCGCTGGAGCGAAGAACCTTTCGAGCCTGACGTATCCGTCTTTCTGCCACTTTTCTCTTTGTGCATCAGTTAACATGCGAAAAGCCTCCTGTTGGAAAGACTGGTTGGTCGGACATCCCAATTAGGGCAGTCGGGCGCTGGTCAAGTTGCGGGTCCACGGAGACGGACTCACTTCATGTGGGACGGCGATGCTAAGTGCGTTCCGCTCCGGCGGATATTGTCCGCAGAAGCTCGGCGCGAGACTGCCTATGTCAGGCTGAGCCGGGTCCAGGGGTTCCGTAAACTGGGCCGGATCAATCGCTTCACCCGGTCCAGCCACGACACGCATCGCTAAAAGCCGGCACCATCCGCTGACCGCCGACCCAGCCATGGCCGCCAAGACCACGGCGCTCTTTCGAGTGAGCGACCTGGTACGGTCTTGACAACCGTAGGGGAAATGCACGCCCCCAGAATAATGCGATGCGCCGCTTGGTCCAAGGGCTTGTTCGGTCACGATGATTTCGGAGAAGCCTCCCGCCTTCGCCGCAGCGGAGGCGGACATCATTCCTAGGATGCCACCGCCGATGATCAAAAGTCTACGAGTCATATCCCGCTGCCCATTTCTTCGGCTGCGGGGGCGGGCCAGCTCTCGATCGAGGTATGGCTGATGAAGCCAGGATGCTCGGGGTTCGCGCATGGCGCGCGCCCAAGAAGGCTATCAAGGATGCGGCGCGCGCGCCAGGCCAGCAGGCTTAGGTTCGGATCGGCCAGGCCGCGCTGCCCGAGGCTCGCGTTTTGTACGAAGATGCGCCTGTCACGCGGTCCGTCCCAGCTCACCGAAAAATCCTCGCGAATAGCTAATTCATTGTCGATCTGCTCCAGCCGGTGCGCGATGGGTGCCAAGAAGTCTGGCACCGCGTTCTCGTAACCGGTGGCCAGGATGACGATGTCAGCCGTGACTTCTTCGACCTCGTCCATGCCGTGCTGCAGGGTCAGCCTGTGACCCGCGCCGGCGTTGATGCAGTGCGAGACGGTGCAGCCCGGCCGCAGTGTGATGTCGCATCGGTTTGGCTCGAAAAATGCGTGGCGGTACAGCGCCTGATAGATCGCACGCAATGTGCTTTCCGAAATGCCGTCCGAGGCAAGCACGAAACGCCGCAGGAGCAGCTTGCGTTGCGACTCGCTCATCGCCGCGAAACGATCCGAAAAGCAGGGCATGAACAACTCGTTTGTGAACGGGCTGTTGTCGAGAGGCAGGTAGTTTTCGCGCTGCGAGACCCAAGTGATCGAGGCAGGCCGCCGTTCTTTCGACAGGCCGACAAGGTGCAACATCAACTCGGCTCCCGACTGGCCTCCGCCAACCACGCAGACATGCTTTCTCCGCACCTCAGGATGGATGTGCAGTAAAACAGATGAGTGGAACAGGTTGCGTCCAGTCCAGCCCTGAAACTGAGGCGGAATTCGCGCCTGCTTGCCAATGCCGACCACGAGGTTTCTGGCGCCGAGAACCGCGTTATCGGTCCGCACCCGAAACGCGCCGTCAAAGCGAATTTCGTGCACGGTCTCGCCGCCATGGACAAGTGGGTTCCTGTGGAAGGCCCAGTTCAGGTACTGCTCAAACTCAGCTCTGAACACAGCCTCGAACTGTGCGTTCAGGAAGTGGTACAAACGCCCGTTCTCGTGCAGGAAGTTTACGAAAGTGTAGGCTGATCGCGGATTCACCAGTGTGACCAGATCCTTGAAGTGGCTGACCTGGAGCTCCGAGGAATCGAATGCGATGCCTGGATGCCAGCGGAAGTCGACCTGCCGATCCAGGAACAGTGCCCCTTGCCCAACTTGCTCGTGTATCTGACACGCAAGGCTCAAATTAGACGGCCCAGCACCGACCCCAACGCAAGATAACTCCACTGCTTCCTCCTATAGAGTCTTCCCACTAGGCGGCTTGTTCGCGGCGAATATCGGCCATAGCCATTGGGCCCCCTCGCGGACGTTTCGAGCCCCGGTCCCGACCGGGTTTGCGAGAATTTGTCCAGCGCGTTCGGGTCGTCGAATGTAGACCCGAGCATTCCAGCGCGGTGACAATCGACGGGTCATGCCGGCGACGTGGGGCAACGACGTATGTCCTTTCCGCCCGTCTGGATGCCCGCGTCGCCGTCACGCGAGGAGCTTTCCAGGCCCATTAAGGTGTTTGAAGCCGGCGCAATCGCCCGCCTCGACCATGACGCGCCGGCCTTTCGGCGGCTTGATGGCAGGCGAGAGCGCGGTTTTCACTGCGGCGACGGCATTTTCGGTGCGCATGAATCATGGACGACGTCTCGCTGATGCGTTCGCAGAGTCCCATGCATGGGCCGTGCCAGAGAAGGAAACTTTATTAAACAATGGGTTGGCGATTTACGATCCTGTCCGAAATCCGACATTGAGGGGGACGCCTCACGGCGGCCCGATTTGCACGTCGATGTCGCCTTTTTCCGAATAGCTAATCGGGCACCTTCTGCACCAGAATACTTCTCTTATGGAGACCAGCACTACGTCTTCATGAACGGACAGGGCAGAACCTTGTGTCTCTGCCGGACAGATCGCGATGTGCGCATCGAGGTCGGCAGTTGCAAGAGCTGCCAGATCCTTCGCCCTATCGTGCCGTTGCACTGGCTCGATCCCGACATCCTCGGAGGCCGCGATCATGAAGTGACGCAATCTCATGTCCGCCGCGAGGCCTCTCTCAGGGGGAAGCAATTCTCTATGTTGGTGTCGGATCGATGCTCTTGATGAGATGGTTGCGGATGGGCGCATGCCCAGACCTAAGCGCATCAATGCTTTGCGATATGGGACCTTCACCAACTGGATTGTCGAATCTCTGTAAAGATAGCCGGAAGACAATTGCGTTATGGCCACTCTGCCGGTTCCAAAAGCACGTGCGCCATTCGGTCCCTGCGACTCAATCCAGGCGGAGGGATGAGGCCGCAAAGCAGCCTTTTGCGCGCCCACCGGTGGGCCAAGAAGGAGCCATCGTAAACGCAGCTATTCGATGATCGCCGCCGCGGAGTCTTCAGGCTGTGCCGCGCCCGACACCGGCGACGTACTGGTCGTCGATGGCCCGTCGCCGATGTCGATCCGAGCTCGGGCAGTTTCACGGTGAGCTTCACTGCTTATTCCGCAGTGCCCACCGAGTGGCACAGGAGGTTCTATCAGGCGGTCACGGCTGCGTTCGTTGTCGGGTCTTCGACGATGTCGGACATGAGACACATCGCAATCAGAGCCATGTCATTGTTCTGAAATGATTTTCTCGTTTGGCACGACACGTGCAAGGCTATCCGCAAACCCGCTGCGGCAAGGACTGAGGGGAAATCATGAGCAAGCTCGCCGAACATGCGCTCGCAGCTGCGAAAACTGGGCCTTTCCGAGCCGACAGGACGTCGCGGCTGTTTTCCAGTCGACAGCATTCTTCACGTTATCCGGACATGACCATATTCGATTTCCGCCCAACGCTGAATGCCCCAGACGATGATCCCCATCTTTGGCTCGAACATGTAGAAGGAGAACGGACACTTGCCTGGGCCGCCAGCCAGCCGGCTAGGACCCTGGGGCACTTCGGTGGAACACAGTTCGATCGCGACTGCGACGCCCTGACAGTGATCTCGACCAATCCCCGACAAGGTTCCCGTGATCACGCGCCGCGGTCAGTGCCTCGACAACTTCTGGCAAGATGCCGGAATTCCGCGCGCACTGTGGGGTCGGGACCACCCTTGCCGCTATCCGCCGATCCTGCTCTCCACCACGAAGCGGGCGTGCGTTCACCCGGGCCACGCGCGTAAGACGGCCGCAAAGCTGCAGGCCTTTGGTTAGCCCGCCTACTTCTAAGTGAGTACAGGTCGGTGATTGCGAGCACGGCGCAAATGATGCGTGCGCGGTCCCACGCAAACTGCGCATGAGCGCTCCGCCAATCTCACGCAATTCGAGCAAGACTTTTCGTAGTTCAGTGCATCATTTCTGAAGAGCAAAGGAGAGAATATCATGGCGAGAAACCAAATGCGCGCGGCACGGGGAGTAACAGCGGCCGTTTTCCTCATCGTGATGGGACAGCAGGCCGTCGCGGCGGACCTTGCGCAAGCCGCGAGCGTCCCGCAGGCGGGAGCCTCGGTCACGGAAGCGCCAAGCCCTTGGCAGATCCGCCTGCGTGCGTTGGGGGTCGTCACTGAGGATTCGGGCTACGTCAAAGCAGTGCCCGGCTCCGATCTTTCCTATTCGAACACGGTGACGCCGGAACTCGATATCTCCTATTTCTTCACGGACAACATCGCCACGGAGCTCATACTCGGCACCACCTACGCCAACATCGACGGCCAAGGAACGATCGGCGGGCTTGGCAAGATCGGCAAGGTTTGGCTGCTGCCGCCTACGCTCACATTGCAGTATCATTTTACCGATCTCGGCGCTTTCAAGCCCTATGTCGGCGCCGGCGTGAACTACACGATATTCTATAACCAGGATGCCGGCAGCGCCGATGCTCTCAAAGTTAAGAACACGTTCGGCACCGCGCTGCAGGTCGGATTCGACTACATGGTGGATCAGCATTGGGGCGTCAACTTCGATGTGAAGAAGCTTTTCCTCAAGCCAGACTTCGACGTCACGGTCGACGGCGCGAAGCTGACGGGGAAGGCTGCGCTCGATCCGTGGTTGATAGGCGCAGGCGTCACCTACCGTTTCTGATACCAAGGCGACGCGGCTTGCTGACAGCCGATCTGAAATCAAGGGCGCCTCGTGCGCCCTTATACCCCTCGAAGGCCGTGACGCTCAGGACAGGTGAGATTGGAGAGACGTGTCTTCACTTCCAGTGCAGCAACACTCAGCGGCAGCACCAACAAGCTCGATCCGATTGGTTTCGGCTCGCCGGTTGATAGTGAAGATTGGCTCAGCACTGATCGGCGATCCAGAAACCGGAGAAGTACGCGGTCCTTGGCTTGAAACACTAATAGAGGATGTCGTCCGATTTTTCGCACGCGGGCAGCAGGTGATCATCGTCACGTCTGGTGCTGTCGCGGTCGGCTCAAGTCACTTCAACCATCTGGACAGATCTCTGCGAGTTGAGGAGAAACAAACGGCCGACGCTATCGGTCAGGTTCAACTCATGCGTGCCTATGAACAGAGTTTAAAACGCCATAGTTTTGGCGTTTGGTCAACCCTTCAACGACTTCTCAAAGTTGGCGCCGTACCCATTATCAACGAGAACGACACGACCGCAACGGCGGTCGGACCCACTCGGACATGCCGGCGCCGGGCCAAATCCAGATGCATGGAAGGTTGCTTGTGTCGCGACTTTCTCACCGCCCTCTTACGAGCAAGATTGACTGACGGCAGCGCCGATCCAAGTATCTGCGGCTGCGGGTGGCGCGCATGTTTCAGGGGCTTCGGTTCAAAGTCGTCGTCGCACATCAACGGTCGGCTCACACCTTGAAATCGAGTCATTCCTCGGATGCAACTCGACCAGTCCGTGGTGAGTTGAGTTTTCCGCGGCGCACACCGAGTTCGCACAGGGAACCGACAAGGCGGTCACGGTAGGACTCGGTGTCGGATCTTCGACGATGTCGGATGATACAGTACCATCCGAATGATCGCACTGTTCTGAAAGGTCCTAGTTGGCACGACCCATGCTCGGGCTATCCCGAAACGCGCTGCGGCATAGACTGAGGAGAAATCATCCATGATCACGCTCGCCAAACATGCGGTCGCCACCGCGAAAACTGAGCTTTCCCGAGCCGAAGGAGAACCTTGCGTTTGTCTAAGGCTATGGGGTCTAGGCTGGGCCCTGTGTCGATGAGCGCGGCCTCCAGCATGCGCGCATCAGCCGTCAGGCACCTTATTGCTCTTTCTGCCCGTTCGCTTGGATTTCTTAAAGACGTGACCTTGCACGACACGGGATACGTCGATGCGGTTCTTGTGCATGGCCGGTTCGATTTCGAGTGCTACACGGAAGATCTGTTTCATAAGCTCGCCTTGGCCTTCCCTCCCAGCTTGTGCACGGCACTACCGTTACGCCGTGCCGAATTTCTAGCTGGTCGCGCGATGGCGGACGCGGCGTTGCAGGCGCTGGGCCAACTTACTACTGAGATTCCCATCGGTCCCGACCGCGCCCCAGTCTGGCCAAAAGGCTCAGTTGGTTCAATCACCCATGCGCGGGGGCATTGCGCCTGTTTCGCCAAAGGCGATCCAGGCTGGCAAGCCGGTGTCGACATCGAGGCAATAGCCAGCGGCCACGCGCTGGAATCGATCCTGAGCATGACGGCTAACCAGCGTGAACGTGCCTTGATTGCACGACAGACGGCGCTCCCTCCAGATCGGCTGGCAACGCTGCTCTTTTCGGCAAAGGAGACACTTTTCAAAGGACTCTACCCGGTGGTGCGGCGCTTTTTTGGGTTCGACTGTGCTGAACTACGGACGCCCCCTGCGAACGGATGCTTGCGGCTGCACCTAACACAAACCCTTTGCAGGGAATTACCTGCGGGCGAATCCTATGACATCCGCTTTAATACCACCGCCGACTGGGTATTGACTTGGCTAGCCGTGCATCAGTTACGGAGGCAAGCCTGATTACCCGAGCCGCATATAAAATATAGCGGTCTGCCCTTTCACAGCCGGTTCCGTCCGGCGGATCCTCGTCGCGCGCTCGTGAGGCGTCAGCTTTTGCAAACTATGCGCGTCGTCAGCGCCTTGCGCTGCTCAGACACACACTCCACTTGCTCGAACATTTCCTTGCCCGGGCGGACGAGGCTGTCGCGACCGGCCTCGGCTCGAAACGCCCAGATCCCGGTATCGGTCACCGTCCCTCGGCCGAAAAGATGAAGCTGAACTGATGACGGTCGCTGTTCGTGCCATCCTCCGGATCATAAAGTTCCCCTGGGCTTGCTATCGAATGCCAGCGCGCTGGATATAGCGCAGATGAGCGCGCGCCGACTGAAGTCCCTTTCTATCCAGCTTGACCACACGGGACTTGATGACGAGGCGCGGCTGGAAGGCGGCGAAGCGGTCACGCGACGCAAGCTCGCTGCAGACGCCGGCACCGCGCCCGATCCCGGGTGCCATGGAAGGTTCCCTTGCCGCGACTTTCCCAACCACGAGCAAGATTGGCTGACGGCAGCGACCGTGGTATTTCCGCCGGGGGTGACGCGCATTTTTGCGGGGCTTCGGTTCAAAGTCTTCGTCGCGCATCAACGGCCGGCCCCCACAACTTGAACTCGAGTCATTCCTCGAGTTGGCAGCTCGACTGGCCCGCGGAAGTGGGCGCAATATAATCCGTGGTTGTGCGCCATCTGGCGCCTTGGCGGCCCTACAGTTGCTCTCATTGTCAGATCATCGACGATGTCGGGCATGAGACCCAGCGCTCTGATCGGTTGTTCTGAAACGATTTCCCAGTTGGTGCCCCACCCCGCGGACGCGCTGATCGGCATCTCGCTTTCCTCCTTCATCGCCGGCGAGGTGCAGTTTTGCCACCCTCTTCGAAACAGGCGACAGGCGCTCCCTGCAGTCATTCTTCTGGAATAACGGGAAGCTCATCTCCTACCTCGTTAACCTCGATCCGCGTTTCGAGATGTTCACCCCCGACCGCCAGGAATGGACGCGCCGAGCGCTGGACACCGTGCCTGCCGAAGGCACAGTTCACCTCGGGTCACTCGATGCGAAACGTCACGAGACCAATGGAGAGGTCCTCATTTCGGCTCAGGACCCGATCACGCCGCGGAAGCTTCTCCTATAGACCTCAATACCGCGGCGCCTCTCGGCGCTCCAGTAATCCTGAAGGGCAACCCGGAGAATTTCCACGCATCCGGGCTGGTGGTGACGCGCCACGAGGCAGTCTCGACCGATGGTGAGATGATCCCCTATACGCAGGTCGGTCCAGCGAACGGGAACGGGGATGCCCCGGTTCACCTCACCGCCTACGGCGGGTACGGCAAGTCGGTCCTGCCCCACTGGGGCCGACACCGGGAGTGGCGCCAGGCGCTGTCTGCACTCCTTGGCCCGATGTAAAGCCATCAATCTGGCGTCGACATCTTTCAGATGTGTTTGCACTGGGCATATTTCTTGAGCATAAGCGCGAACAGCTCCCGCCGCCAATCCGGCAGCGTCCCATCTGCTAAGATACGCTCGAGCAGCGGTTCGATCTGCACATTCTATGGCGGCGATCAGCCCATATTCTGTCGGATAGTTGCGGATCGCATTGGCGAGTGGCGTGCGATTGCGGATCAGCCTGTCGGGCAGGTCAACCAGCAGCAATGCCGGCTGGTTGTCGTCTATCTTGACCGGTATGAAGCGGCGCATGGTCGGTATTCTACGCCCTCGCATGCGCGATCGGGTGCGCCGTCATCTTGATTGAAAAAGACCCGGTCTCTGCGAAAGCCTCAGGCCTGTTTGTCGGGCCGACCGAGTTCCATGTGGCTCACGCCGAGGGCTTGTGCCAACTCGTAAATCGTGACGATCGTCGGATTTCTGCGGCCTTTCTCCAAACCGCTTATGTACTGCTGACTGAAGCCGGAGATGTCGTCAAGCTGCTCCTGCGTCAGATGGTTCTTCTGCCTGAACCTCTGCACATTCGGTCCGACCAACTGGCGCATGTCCATCCGCCCGAGTCAGATTAGGCATCTCGAGTTTCTTAATTATAATATGTATTCCTCACCGGAGGTCTCAATTGGCCCGCGGGCGGCTGCGTGGAACCGATTTATCGGAGATAGGACAGTGGCGCTACACTCTGAACCGAATGCGCCGATCGCGGACGAGGCCCCTGTTGAGGGCTTTTGTTGAGCAGTCCAAGCGCAACGCCATCTACAGGTCACGAGAGCGGCGCATTTGTGCCAGAAGCTCGCAAGGGTCGATATCGAGAGCCTCGGTAACGTCGAGAAACTCAATTACGTCCAGCCGACGTTCACCACCCTCGTACTTGGCCACGAAGGATTGTGGGCGGCCCAGCATATCAGCAACCTGGGTCTGGGTGACCCCTTTGGTTTTGCGCGCCGCAATCAGCCGTTTTAGCAGCCGGCGCTGGCGAGCTGATCGAAGGGATTTTCGGCATCAGACGAACCGGCCAAGAAGGAACCGGCTCACCGACTAATCCCAGTTTCGGATTATCCTATTTTAGGATATTGTGCCGTGCGCGGGCGCGGAATAGGTCTTAGGCGAGACATGAAATGGTAGACAAATTGTTCCAACCTGCTGTTGCCGACGAGGTCCCATGGGCGGAGAGCCTGACCGCTTACGACGATGAACACTTCACGACATATTTGAAGCTCATAGACGCATGCGCCGACAATGCGAGCGAAGAAGAGATGGCGCAGGCGATATTGGGCATCGATCCAGTGCAAGAGCCAGCGCGCGCCCAAAGGGCGGTTCGCAGCCATCTCGCGCGCGCCCACTGGCTGGTGGTGGCGGGGTACAAAGAGCTGTTCTCTGGCCAAAAGGCCTGAGGGTGAGAGTCGTTATAGAAGAAAACGCTTATAACCACCGTTCATGAGCCAGCGCCCGCGTCTGACTGCACGGCGGACGCTGTCGCGAAGATGGTCACCGGGGTCGGCCCAGTCCTGCTCGACGCGGGCTTTGCCGAAGAGGGCAAGGCCGATTTCGCGGTGTGATGCGCCAGCGATGGAGCCGTCGAGCGCACGCAAGACGCGGCGCAACCGCGAGCAACGGGGCTCGGTCGGAAAGAATCTTGGTTGCAGCCTGCCGGTCCAACAGAGGCTGTTCAGACATTCCAACGCGTTCAGGCGTTGCTTCAGTTCCTCTGGCGACCAGAGGACGGAGGATGTCAATCGCACAGCATCGAGGATGCTGACGCCTGAGGCAGCCAGCTGCAAGCTCCTGCCACTGTCCTCGACAAGGACGTGCTGATGCCCATCCCGCGTGACGAGTATGGAGATGCGGCAGGAGTGCGCGGCGAGATCGAGCACGTGGACCCCGCGCGGCCGCGCCGCCATTTCGGCAGCAACCGGCAAAACATGCGGACATTGCCAGGGGCACCAAAGGACGCTCGCATTAGTTCCTTTCGAGCTTGCAAAACAGAAGGCCCCACCGCGAGAGATCAACAGTGCTCGACGGCAGGCTGATAATATCCACGGACCGGGCGTTCGTGCGTTCGGCACCGCGCAGCGCGTTCGCCAGATCCTTCTGGAAGTCCGGATTGCGCCTGAGGAATTCCCAGGCCCAGCCTCGGCTGGTCAGCCGCTCGACATAGCCATAGTCACCATCATCTTGCCTGTCCGGCCAGGCAGCGCCAGGCATTATTTCGTCCATTGCATCGTTTCCAGGAAAGGGTTGGATTCCAGGCTCAGGCGATCTTCATGACCGGTGTCCACAGTACCGGGCCCTTGAGTCCGCCATTGCGATGGAGGGCTTCCAAGCTCTCTGTTGAGACGTCGAGATATCCGGCAACGGCGCGCGTGTTGCCTATTGTTTGCGGATCGGACAGCCGTTCGAGTGGCCAGCCGGCGCGACGCAAGATCCGCTCTATGCGCAGATCCGTTACGGTAACGATGCTGCGCAGACCACGTGACAACCCAAACTCGACCATCCCGGCAAACAGCTCGTAGGTGCCCATAGCGATGCCCGCCTGTTTCGGCGCGGAAGGCGGCAGATCAAGCGCAAAACGGCTGCTTTCCCAAACCCGCGGATCTTCCGGCGCCGAACGGTCTGCAAGGAGAGCGCAGAAGCTGTCGCGCAGCATCGTCGGTCCGGTGGTCGGCAACAGGCGCACGCAGCCGTCGATGCACCCGGTGGGCGCACGCAGCAACAGGTAGTGGGGACGAAGCGCGTCGAACGGATCGACCTCATAGCCGCCGCTGAACGAAACGTCCCAATCAAGTCGATCCCTGAAGACGCGATACCGCAAGCGGTGCATCTGCTCGAGCTCGTCGCTGAACTCAGCGTAGCAATCCGGCGTGATCAACTGCATCATGATGGCCTTTCTCCCTCGCATCGATAACACCTGCGATTGAAGGCAAAGGCCGGAGTTAATACAACCTGTGCATGTGCCCAGGTTTCGGAGATCAGGTGAAGAGAGATGGCCTGGATAGTGCAAGCCGAACGGCTGCCTGAATAACCGTCTTCACGCCAAGCTTCTTCCTGGCGTTATCCCGATGATAGGCTGCGGTGTGCCGACTGATTCCCAAGATGCGGCCGATCTCCCACGCCGTCTTTCCGCGAGCCGCCCACTTCAGACACTCGATTTCCCTTCGCGATAGGGCAACGCCATCCACGATCCTGCCGTCGGCCAACTTGCGACAGGCATGAAGATGGAAGAAGACCGCGATGAGCTGCAGCACGCGGTCATATCGGTCAATCAGGCGGAAGAACGGTGGTCGCCTTTCATCCGAGGCGAAGGTCAGTGCTGCAAACGTACCGCTGCTGTCATGGATCGGGATCGTGAAGCCGCAGTGAATGCCAAATTGCGTCGCCTCATCCATCAATTGTCGCTGCTGCGTCGACAGTTCGAGATCAGCACTGTGCGCATCCCAGTTGAATGGTTCCTGACCACCACGCGCCTGATGGATAACCGGGTCAATCTTTTCATACCGACTGTGAAGGTAGTGAGATGTCCAGGATTGAGAGTAGGTGGAAATCAGGCGCACCTTGCGGCCCTTGCCAGGCGAAGGGAAAAGATAGGCAAAAGACGGCAAATCGAGCGAAGAGGCAATCTCCCCCAAAGCGTTGCGCAGGTCCGTCGCGTCAGCGCTGTCTGCGATTTGCTCTACAAATCTATGAAAAACGTCTTGCATAGCTAAACTGCAGTGAGTTCACCCACGGCTTCTGGCCCCACATATCGGAGCCCAGACGGGTCGACCAGAGCGCAGCCATTTAGGGAAAAAGGCCCGGCAGGAGACTGAGCTCCGTGCCGGGCCGGTGCGCCTTGGGAGGGCGATATGTGCTTCGACGACGCTCTTATCGACACCGAGACCTCATTCCAGCGTCATCTCTTAGCAGGTGGCAGTTGTCCTCTTGGGTTTGCACTTCATTACGATCGAGGTGTCTGTTGCGGGCTGTTGAGACTGTCTCCATGGAGGAGCTCAGCCCCACAGTAGATTGCGGTCTGCGGCCTGTGAGAGCGTCACCTCTACAATTCTTGCAGCAGCCCTACGCCCCCGTCTCGGACGCGAAGGCGGTGCTGTGTTTTTCGAGATTGGCGCCGTATTTCGGCATCGGCTCGCACACCCTCCACGCAAGTTGCCTTAAAAGCGAAGAGCGTGGCTTTGCGCGCGCCAGCTCATGCCGCCACAGGGCTGCCGGACGTGAAATCCTGGTCGATCCGGGTGGGTGGCCCTCATCCGTCACGTCAGATCATATCGCGCCCTCCGCCTTCAGCGCGCGATAGGTCGTATCGACTGATTTCGCGGTTGCGTCGACGATGATGTCGATCTCTTTTCGGGTAATGATCAGAGGTGGGGCAAAGCCGAGAATATCGCCGTGCGGCATAGCTCGCCCGATGACACCATTCTCAAACAGAGCAGCGGCGGCGCGCACGCCGACCTGAAGTCCGGGCTCGAATGGCACCCGTTCCTTAGGATCCCGCATCAGTTCCACGGCGGATAGGATGCCGACGCCGCGAACCTCGCCAACAATGGGATGTCGCTCCAGTTCGGCTTTCATGCGGGCTTGCCAATACGGTCCGACGTCCCGAACATGTTCCAGGACATTTCTTTCCTTTAGCAATTTAATGTTGGCAAGCGCGGCCGCCGCGCAAAGCGTGTGACCAGAATATGTCCAGCCATGGCCGAGTGCCCCGTGCTTTTCCGTCCCTTGTTCCAAAACCGACCAGACTCGGTCACCGATAATCGAACCGGAAATAGGCAGGTAGGCGGAACTCAAGCCCTTGGCGATCGTTACGAAATCCGGGCGCATGCCATAGAGGTGGGAACCGAATTTCTCACCGGTTCGCGCGAAGCCGCAGACCACTTCATCGGCAATAAGAAGGATGTCGTACTTGTCAAGCACCCCCTGAATCGCAGCCCAGTATCCCTTTGGGGGTGGAATGATGCCTCCGGTCCCAAGTACCGGCTCTCCAATGAAGGCGGCAACGGTCTCTGGGCCTTCAGCGACGATAAGGGCTTCAAGTTCGTTGGCACAGCGCCTGGAGAACGCCTCCTCATTTTCGCCGTCGCGCGCCTGGCGATAGTAATGTGGCGTCGTCGTATGGCGAACCAAATTCAAAGGCAGGTCGAAGAAATCGTGAAAGAAGGGAAGGCCTGTCAGGCTACCTGTGACCAGCCCGGACCCGTGATATCCGCGATGCCGCGAGATGATCTTCTTCTTTTCAGGGCGACCGAGAATGTTGTTGTAGTACCACACCAGCTTGATGTTGGTTTCGTTGGCGTCGGAACCGGAGAGGCCGAAAAAGACCCTTCGCATGTTTTGACCGAAATATTCGACCACGGCCTCTGCCAAGAGTGCGACTGGCTCAGTTCCTTGGCTCGCATAGACATGGGCGAACGGCAACTCGTGCGCTTGCCGGGCGATGGCCTCGGCAATCTCCGTGCAGCCATATCCCATATTGACGCAGTAAAGCCCTCCGAAACCGTCAAGGCTCTTTCGGCCGTCGGTATCCCAGATGTACACGCCTTCTGCGCCGGCCATGATCCGGTTTGGCGTCTCGCCGCGGCTGTGCTTGGCCAAGTGTGTAGACGGATGAAAGACGAAGCTTCGATCCTTCTCCCGCAGTTGCTCGGTTCCCAGATTGCTCAAACGCATCGTCGCTCTCCTCGCGCATCAGTCGGCTGGGAACACTCGGCCAGCCGCCCGTTGGAAACCAGCATAGTGGCAAACGTATCTCGGGTTTCGCGGGAATGCACACTTTTAGCCGACGAATTCACGGAATCGGCACCAATCGCCGTGAAAACCAAGGCTTCCGGAGTTTACCGTTGCCTCAGGGCGGACAGAGGAATCGGTGAGTTGGATTTCACTGGTTTCGTCACGACAAGGCTGTAGTATTGCTCGATACCCAAGCCTGCCTGCAGCAATTCCTCCATGAAATCCTGATACGCAGCCATGGAAGGAGATGAAACGCGCATCAGATAGTCGATCCGCCCTCCGATAGCCCAGCAGTCGAGGATTTCCGGAATCTCTTTGATCGCAGTTTCGAAGTGTCGTTGATCCTCAAGACGATGGCGATCCAGAACCACCTCCACCATTATAGAGATGATGCCCCCGATGAGGGCTGGACTTAATCGCGCATAGAACCCCTCAATGATCCCTGCGGCTTGGAGCACGCGGAGCCGCTCCGAACAGGCCGACGCGGAAAGGTGAACACGCTTTGCGAGTTCGCTTTTCGAAATCCGACCATCTGACTGGATCTCTGAGAGAATCCGGACATCCCAAGCGTCTAGTCGCACAGGATCGGGTTTCGGCTTCATGACATTTTGCTCTCAAGCGGTAGTCGCAGCGCAATTAGTGCCAACCAATTCCATCATCAATCGAAGCGAACGAATATAGTGGCCGTCATTCGTCCTCGGCCTGCAAGCTTCACTGCGAGGTTGTAGAAGTCAGGGGGACTGAGAACGATCCAAGCAGGACGCTGTAGAACAGTTGGGTATTGCCCCTGCCCCCAACCGGGCGATGACGCATTGGAAAGGAGTGATCGCCTGTCGGGCGGCGGGAGTTGTGTGCGTCAAGTTCTGCAAAATGGCGTGGCATTGCGGTGACGTCGGCGTGTCCGCCGCGCAGCCCCCGTGTTTAGCG
>NZ_JAMYUM010000030.1:0-71242 GCF_040322975.1 Mesorhizobium sp. M0074 | reverse complement strand
CTGATCAGACCAGATACCGTTCCCGATTCGAAGGCCATCCGTCGAAAGCGCCGGCGTCAACGTGCAGGGAAAATCGCGCTTACGCTCAAGCCCTTCGGCGAGGAGGATGAGACGCCGCTGGAGCTCGGGTGCAAGCGCTGCCACGCCCGCTCCGAGGCCCCACAAGGCCGAAGCGCAGTCGTCGGGGTCACGAGGCCCCTCGGCCACGACGACGAGACGCTGCTGGAGCCCGGTTGCAAGGGCTGCCACAGATGGCCTGAACCTGAATCCGCCTTTCTTGAGGCGTTGCGACTATCATCGCGGCGACACGCAGCTCTTGATTTGTGTGCGAAATCCTCAGCAGATCCATCGGGCTGAGCCGCTCAGCAATATCAACGAGAATGTCCAGCGGCAGATCAAGGATACTCAGAGGAGGAAACGCTTGATCTTGAGGCTCAGAGCGCGTCTGCTCCACTATAGAACAGGATGATTCACCGGGTCCTTCAACGCCAGCCGCCGGTTCCGATGAGAGAATTGTCCCTGATATCACGCTCGATGGAGTTAAATGCCGAGATGGGCGCCTTGCCACGCTCCTCAATGCCCCTCATGATTCACCGCCTATAGCTACCAACTGAATGAAGCATCGTGATTGTCGCGCAGCGGAATCCTCAAGGATCGGGCAGTTCGTAGGGGGCGCCGGTTTGACCAGGTTGAGCCCGCGAATTGCTCGATCGGACAAGATCCTAATTCTCGACCATGCGGTGAGGCTCGAACGAGATCCTCGGGACGCACTCCAAGGTTTCGATCATGTTCGGCACACAAGGAAAGGGCGGCATTGCTGCCGCCCTGTCCGCTGTAAGTTGATAGGGGCTGGATTAAAAATCCATACCGCCCATGCCGCCCATACCGCCGCCGCCCATGCCGCCAGGCATGCCGCCGCCAGCTGACTCCTTCTTCGGAGCCTCCGCGATCATGGCTTCGGTGGTGACGAGCAGGCCGGCGACCGAGGCCGCGTCCTGGAGGGCAGTGCGCACGACCTTGACCGGATCGACGATACCCATGGCGATCATGTCGCCATATTCGCCGGTCTGGGCGTTGTAGCCGAAGGTTGCCCCCTTGTTCTCAAGGATCTTGCCGGCAACGATCGATGCTTCCGCACCGGCGTTGGCCGCGATCTGGCGGGCCGGAGCCTGCAGCGCGCGGCGCACGATGTTGATGCCGGCAGCCTGGTCGGCATTGACGCCGGTGACCTTGATGTTGGCCGAAGCGCGCAGCAGTGCGACGCCGCCGCCTGCAACGATGCCTTCTTCCACGGCCGCGCGGGTCGCGTTGAGGGCGTCGTCGACGCGGTCCTTCTTTTCCTTGACTTCGACTTCCGTCGCGCCGCCGACGCGGATCACCGCGACGCCGCCCGCGAGCTTCGCCAGACGTTCCTGCAGCTTCTCCTTGTCGTAGTCCGACGTGGTCTCTTCGATCTGCTGCTTGATCTGGGCAACGCGGCCCTGGATCTCGTCCTTCTTGCCGGCGCCGTCGACAATGGTGGTGTTCTCCTTGGAGATCGACACCTTCTTGGCGCGGCCGAGCATGTTGAGGCCGACATTCTCGAGCTTGATGCCGAGGTCTTCCGAAATGACCTGGCCACCGGTGAGGATGGCGATGTCTTCCAGCATGGCCTTGCGGCGATCACCGAAGCCCGGCGCCTTGACGGCGGCGATCTTCAGGCCACCGCGCAGCTTGTTGACGACCAGCGTGGCCAGAGCCTCGCCTTCGACGTCTTCCGAGATGATGAGCAGCGGCTTGGAGGTCTGCACGACGGCTTCGAGAACCGGCAGCATCGCCTGGAGGTTGGACAGCTTCTTCTCGTGCAGGAGGATGTAGACGTCCTCGAGCTCGGCAACCATCTTGTCGGCGTTGGTGACGAGGTAGGGCGAGAGATAGCCGCGGTCGAACTGCATGCCTTCGACGACTTCCAGCTCGGTCTCGGCGGTCTTGGCTTCCTCAACCGTGATGACGCCTTCATTGCCGACCTTCTGCATCGCTTCGGCGATCATCTTGCCGACCGACTCGTCGCCATTGCCGGCGATCGTGCCGACCTGGGCAACTTCCTCGGAGGTCTTGATCTTCTTGGCAGCGTTGCCGAGAGCCGCGACGACTTCGGTCACGGCCAGGTCGATGCCGCGCTTCAGGTCCATCGGGTTCATGCCGGCGGCAACCGCCTTGTTACCTTCCTGGACGATCGACTGCGCCAGAACGGTCGCGGTCGTGGTGCCATCACCGGCGATGTCGTTGGTCTTCGAAGCAACTTCGCGGATCATCTGCGCGCCCATGTTTTCGAACTTGTCGGAAAGTTCGATTTCCTTGGCGACGGTGACGCCGTCCTTGGTGATGCGCGGTGCGCCGAACGACTTGTCGATGACGACGTTGCGGCCCTTGGGACCGAGGGTCACCTTCACCGCGTCGGCGAGGATGTTGATGCCGTGAAGCATGCGCTCGCGGGCGTCGCGGGAGAATTTTACGTCTTTGGCAGCCATTTTTTAGCTCCTGGCAGGGGCTTGCGATCAAGCCCGAAATTCAGTTGACGGTGAGGCCGATAATCAGCCGATGATGCCCATAATGTCGGATTCCTTCATGATCAGAAGGTCTTCGCCATCGAGCTTGACTTGGGTGCCCGACCACTTGCCGAACAGGATGCGGTCGCCCGCCTTGACGTCCAGCGGGACCAGCTTGCCGGCTTCGTCGCGAGCGCCGGAGCCGACGGCGATGATCTCGCCTTCCTGCGGCTTTTCCTTCGCCGTATCCGGGATGATGATCCCGCCGGCGGTCTTGGATTCGGATTCGACCCGGCGTGCGACCACGCGGTCATGCAGCGGCCGGAAATTCGACTTTGCCATTTTTGGATTTCCTTGGTGCGGATGTTGAACGGTGCTCCGTTGCCGGAGCATGCCTAGCACTCAGCCGAAGCGAGTGCTAACGCGGCAATGAGATAAGCCGCAGGCTCCTGCTAGTCAAGACGGAAGAGCAAAGAGCAAAGAGAAAAGAGAAGACAGCAAAGAGCAGCCAGCAAAGAGCGTGTAAGCATCGAGCCTTTTATGTGAACAATGTCGGGTATCCGACATATATGGGGCGGCTCACCCTTTGTAATTGAGCTTTATTCAGATGGTACGATTGGTGCAACGGGTGTTGCATTTGAACTCATCCAGAGGCTCGCACGGGTCGTGCTGCGTCAGCTTGGTCATGTCGAGCTTCAGAAGGCCATTTTGGCATTGGTTCTGTTGCTCCTATTGCCATTCATGACCAATCCTGCGCGCGTGAGCCGGCCGGCTAGATTCCAACCACGAGAGCGCCGCCGCTGAGACCCGCACCCGCCGCCGCCACAAGGATTTTCTCTCCTGGCTGGAATGGCTTCATCTGGTTGGCGAGCGAGAGCGACAGCGGGACCGTCGCGGCCGAAGAGTTGCCGTATTCGGCAATCGTCTTGACAATTGCTTGGTCCGCAATGCCGAGGTTTCTTCCGACCGCGCCGAAAATGCGAGCATTGGCCTGATGCGGCACGAACCGGTCGACATCCTGTGATCGCACTCCGGCAGCGGCTAGCGCGCTTATCGAGCAATCGGTCATCATCTCGACGGCCTTTGCGAACACTTCGCGGCCGTCGGTGATCGTCATTCGGGTTTGCCCGATGTCAAGGTCGCCATGGAACGGGCTGTTGCTCCCTCCCGCGGGAATCTGGATCAGCCCGTATCGCGAGCCGTCCGAATCCACCGAGGCACCGAGGATCCCCCGATCAGTATCCTCGCACGGACCTATCACCACGCCGCCGGCGGCATCGGCAAACAGCACGGCGCTGGCGCGCTCGGCCGGATTGATGCGGCGGCTGAGGATGTTGGCGGCGATGACAAGGCTCGCTTTGCCGTGCAGGCGGGTGAATCCGTCCGCGAACATCAGCGCATAGATGAAGCCGGCACAGGCGCCGGTCAGATCGACGGCGCCGGCTCGGCCGAGTCCCAGCCGATGTGCGACCAGGGGCGCGCTGGGCGGCAGAAGGTGGTCGGGTGTCGAGGTGGCAAGCAACAGCAGACCGATGTCGTGGCGCGCAATACCGGCGCTTGCCAGCGCCATGTCGCCGGCTTGCGCAGCAAGACCAGACAGCGTGTCTTCGTCCGTTGCCCAGAAGCGCGACCGGATTCCGGTACGCCGCTCGATCCAGCCAGGTTCGAGCCCGAGATTGCTCTCGATCTCGGCATTCGCCACTTTGCGTCCAGGCGCATGATGACCGAACCCGAGAAGGCGCGACGACCTGCTCATGGCCTCGAACCGAAGCGTTCGCCGGCCTCCTCGATGGCGTCATGGAGCCGATCGAGCTCGTCGCCGGTGATGCAATAGGGCGGTAAGAGATAAAGGACATTGCCGAGCGGGCGCACAAGCAGGCCGAGCTCGAGGAAAAATGCGCGCAGCTTCGGCCCGATCTCGGCCAGATAGCCGGCAGAGCCGGCGCGCAGGTCGATGGCCGCGATCGTGCCGGTCGCCCGGCTGTCGGTGAAGTTGGCATTGTCGCGAAAGCGGCGAAGCCCGGCTTCCTGCTTCGCGCTCAGCGCCGCGATCCGCTCGGCCACCGGCTCGTCCCGCCAGATCTCGACATTGGCAAGTGCTGCCGCGCAGGCAATCGGGTTGGCGGTGTAGGAACTCGAATGAAAGAAGGTCTTCTTCCGGTCCTCGGAATAGTGAGCCTGGAAGACGGCATCGGTGGCAAGCGTGGCGGCCAGCGGGATTGCGCCACCGGTCAGGCCCTTCGAGGTGCACAGGATATCAGGAGAGATCGCTGCCTGCCCGCAGGCGAACATGGTTCCGGTGCGGCCCCAGCCGGTCATCACTTCGTCGGCGATCAGCAGCGTGCCGGAGGCCTCAGTGATTTTCTTCAATTCGGCCAGAACCCAGGCCGGGTACATCAGCATGCCGCCGGCGCCAAGCACCAGCGGCTCGACAATCAGGGCGGCGGCGCGCCGGTCGCGGGAGACGGCCTCGAACCGATCCAGCGTCTCCTGCTCCCGCCCGGCGGCCGGGAAGGGAATGGTGTCGACCTCGAACAGCAAGGGTTCGTAGGCGGCGTTGAACACGCCACGAGCACCGACGCTCATCGTGCCGATCGTGTCGCCATGATAGCTGTGCTCCATGACGACGATGCGCGAGCGCGGCGCGCCGATGTTGCGGAAATAGCCGAGCGCCATCTTCAGCGCGACTTCGACGCTGGTCGAGCCGCTGTCGGAATAGAACACCCAGTCGAGTCCGGCGGGAGCGAGCCCGACAAGCGCCTTGGCCAAGCATTCGGCAGGCTCGTGCGTGAAGCCAGCGAAGATGATCTGGTCGAGGCTCGAGGCGGTCGTCTCGATTGCCTTCATGATGCGGGGATGGCGGTGGCCATGTGTGACGACCCACCAGGAGGAAATGGCATCCAGGATGCGCGCGCCGTCGGCCCTGTGGAGATAGGCGCCCTCAGTCAGGACGATTTCTGGGATCGCAGGCTCGAGCGCGTGCTGGGTGAAGGGATGCCACACATGAGACTGCGACATCAGTCACCTCCGGCAATCAAAGCGAGGTCGAAGCCGGCAATCATCGCTTGTCTCAGCGTTTTGTCCGTCAGCGGATCGAGGTGCGGCAGCCTGCCGAGTTGCGGCACGTCGCCGAATTCCACGATCGTCCGTTGCGTATCGGTCATCTCATCGCCGATGAAGGCGATGCCAGCCAGCGGGATAGCGCGCGCCCGCAGGGCCTCGATCGACAGCAGGGTGTGATTGATGGTGCCGAGCGCGGTGCGGGCGCACAGAATGACCGGCAACTGCCATTGCTCGAATATGTCGATGAACCTTGTCCGGCGGTTCAGCGGCACCATCAGCCCGCCGGCGCCTTCGATGACGAGCGGTGTCGGCAGGACCGGAAACGAAAGATCGGCAGCCTCGATCGAAACGTCGTCGATTTCGGCCGAACGATGCGGCGAAAGCGGGCTCTTCAAGCGGTAGGCTTCCGGCAGCACGCGCCCCGACGGAAGCCCGGCAAGCCGTGCAACCGCCTCGCTGTCGGTCTCGCCGTCGAGGCCCGATTGCACCGGCTTCCAGTAGAAACCGTCAAGCAGGCCGGCAAGCCCGGCCGAAAACACCGTCTTGCCAATTCCGGTGTCTGTTCCGGTGATGACGATGCGCTTGGTCATGTCGCCTCCGGTCATGTCTGGGCCAACACCTCGACGAGCGCCTCGACCATGGCGGAAATGTCCGCTTCGCCGATATTGAGCGTCAGTGAGATGCGCAGCCGCGACGTGCCCTCGGGCACGGTCGGCGGACGAATGCCGCGTATGTCGAAGCCGCGGGCCTGCAGGCGCGCCGCCACTGCCATGGTGCGCCTGACATCGCCGATCACCAAGGGCTGGATCTGAGAGCCACTTGGTATCACGCCGCAGCGCTCTGCCAATTGGCGGCCTGCGAGGGCAACGCGTTCATGCAGCTGAAAACGCCGCATAGGCTCGTCGGCGAGCATTGCGAGCGCTTCGCGCGCCGCGACCGCCATCAGCGGAGATGGCGCGGTGGCGTAGATGAATGGCCGGCAACGGTTGATCAGATACTCGCACAGTGTCCTCGGCCCGGTCACGAGCCCACCAGATGCGCCGAGCGCCTTGCCGCAGGTGTGGAGCGCGACGATGTTGTCGCGGCCCTCGAAAGCGGCAGCCAGCCCCCGGCCGTCCGGTCCCCAGACGCCGGTGGCGTGCGCCTCGTCGACGACGAGGAATGCCTCGTGCCGATCGGCAAGCGCGACCAGGCTCTCCAAAGGCGCGCAGTCGCCATCCATGCTGTAAAGGCTTTCCACCGCAATCCAGACGCATCCCATGCCGCCTTCGGCGCGCCAACACGTGATCGCATCCTCGACAGCGTTGGCGTCGTTGTGCGCGGCCAGCACGAACTGTGCGCGCCCGGCCTGCGCACCCTCATGCATGCTGGCATGGGCGAGTTCGTCGAGGACCAACAGGTCGCCCTTCTGCGGCAGCGCCGTCAGCAGAGCGAAGTTGGCGATGTAGCCGCTGCCGAAGAACAGCGCGCGGTCGGCTCCAAAGAATGCTGCCGCGTCTGCCTCGAGCTGCTCGTGTTCCGGTGCATTGCCGCGCAACAGCCGCGACCCGGTGGCGCCAACCGGCGTGCCCCGCGCAATCGCCGCCGCAACCGCTTCGCCAAGTGTTTTGGAGGCGGCAAGCCCGAGATAGTCGTTCGACGAGAAGTCGAGCCCGGCGCGCGGCTTCAGCGTCCGCAGCCGGTCCTTGCGCGCCAGTCCCTGCAAGGTCGCCTCATAGCGGGCAAGCGGTGCCCCGTTCATTGCGCCTCGAGTTCCATCGGCTCGATGCCGAGGCGCCGGAACAGCAGGGTATCCTTGTCCTCGCCGGGATTGTCCGCCGTCAGCAGCGTATCGCCGACGAAGATCGAGTTGGCGCCGGCAAAAAAGCACAGCGCCTGCATCTCGTCGGTCATGGCGGTGCGGCCGGCGGAAAGACGCACATGCGATTTCGGCATCATGATGCGCGCCAGCGCGATCACGCGCACGAATTCGATCGGCTCGATGGGCTTGGCGTCGGCAAGCGGGGTGCCGGGGATCGGGATCAGCATGTTGATCGGAACGCTTTGCGGATGTTCCGGCAGGTTGGCCAGCGTCACCAGCATGCCGATCCGGTCCACCGGCTCCTCGCCCATGCCGACAATGCCGCCGCAGCAGACCTTGATGCCGGATTGGCGAACGTGCTCGATCGTCTCGAGCCGCTCGGCAAAGCTGCGCGTGCTGATGATCTCGCTGTAGTAGCGTTCCGACGTATCGACGTTGTGGTTGTAAAAGTCGAGACCAGCCTGCTTCAGTCGAGCGGCCTGCTCAAGATCGAGCATGCCGAGCGTCATGCAGGTCTCCATGCCGAGCGCCTTGACGCCTTCGACCATCGCCACCACCGCATCCATGTCGCGCGCCTTGGGGTTGCGCCATGCCGCACCCATGCAGTAGCGGGTGGCGCCGGCGTCACGCGCTTTCTTCGCCTCGGCGACGACGCGCCGGACCTCCATCAGCTTCGACGCCTTCAGGCCGGTCTCGTGATGCGCCGACTGGCTGCAATAGCCGCAATCCTCCGGGCAGCCGCCTGTCTTGATGCTGAGCAGCCGGCTGAGCTGGACCTTGTTGGGATCGAAATTCTGGCGGTGGACGGTTTGCGCGAGGAAGAGGAGATTGTTGAAGGGGGCATCGTGGAGTGCCCGAGCCTTCTCCAGGGTCCACGCTCCAGGGTCAGGGGATTGAGCCTGTGGCGATGTCTGCGTTGGACTGGCTGTTTGCATGTCCATGCTGTTCCTCCGGTTCTGCCTTGCTTTGCTGTCTGATTGATGACGATCGGAAAGGACAGTTGTTTCGATCCTGTCCGTTCCTCAGGCAATCATGAGCCCCAATAGTCGAGGCCGATATCCAGGATCGGCGCGCTGTGGGTCAGTCGGCCGACTGAAATCAGATCAACGCCGGTCGCGGCAATCGCTCGCGCTGTATCGGATGCGATCCCGCCAGAAGCCTCGGTGATAGCACGGCCGCCAACGATTGCGACGGCGCGGCGAAGATCGGCGAGGGACATGTTGTCGAGCAGAACCGCATCGGGAGCGAAGCCAAGTACCTCCTCCAACTGGGCCAGCGTATCGACCTCGACTTCGATCTTGACGAGATGACCGGCCCGTCTTCGTGCTCGCTCGAGCGCCGGGCGAACGCCGCCTGCGATGGCGATGTGGTTGTCCTTGATCAGAATTGCGTCGTCGAGGCCGAAACGGTGATTGGATCCGCCACCCGCGCGCACCGCATACTTTTCGACTGCCCTCAATCCGGGCGTCGTCTTGCGCGTGCAGACGATCTTCGCGCCATATCCACGAACCGCAGCGACGATCGATGCCGTTGCTGTAGCGATGCCGCTCAGATGGCACAAAAAATTGAGTGCCGTCCGTTCGGCTGTGAGAATGGCCCGGGCAGGGCCAACCACTGATGCAATGACCTCTCCATCCATGACATTGGAGCCGTCTGCCCGCTCCACCGAGATTTCGACATCAGGATCAATCAAGCGGAAAGCGAGCATCGCCAGATCGAGGCCGGCGACAACTCCGGACTGGCGCGCCGCCAGCACGGTTCCCGCTTGGTGTTCCTTCGGGACGATGGCCTCCGTGGTCAAGTCGCCGGCTCTGCCAAGGTCTTCAAGAAGAGCTGCCCTTACAAGCGGCTCAAGCATGATCGTGGGAAGCGGTGAGAACGTCATCATTTTGCCCCTTCGAGGCTTGGCGAGTGTCCGAGTTCCCGCGCAGCGGCCAAGGCGGCTTCGAGGGTGATTTCGGACCGTCGGGCGACAGTCGCATGATGAGGAAAGTCTGTCCGGTAATGAGCGCCGCGGCTTTCTTCGCGCAACAGGGCGGCAACCGCGATCATCAGCCCGGCAGCCGCCGGATCCGAGGCCGCGTCCTTGCTATCGGCGAGCGGCAATAAGGCACGTGCGGCTGCTTTTAAACCTTCACCATCCCGGACGATGCCGAGTGCGCGCGACAGGAAAACACGCACCGGAATCGGAGCGGGCGATGGGTAAACGTCCGCAAACGCAGGCTTTGTTCTGCGAGCAGGCGTTCCGGCGACACTTTCAGCGACCCAGCGCGCGCACACGACGGCCTCGGTCAAGGAATTGCTGGCGAGCCTGTTGGCGCCATGCAGTCCTGTCGAAGCGACTTCGCCGCAGGCCCACAGCCCCCTGACGGAGGTCCTACCGGAGCCGTCCACGGCAACGCCACCCATGTGGTAGTGTTGGGCCGGACGAATGGGGATGAGATCGCGCGCGGGATTGATGCCGGCTCCGCGACAGGCTGATGCGATTGTCGGGAAGTGTCGAGCAAATTCCGGGCCAGGCCGTTGCCGCGCGTCTAGAAAAACACGGTGGCCGTTGGCAAGATGGTTCCAGACGGCGCGCGCCAAGACATCACGAGGCGCAAGTTCCGCCCCTGGCACGCTCTGGAGAAAAGCCTGGCCGGTTTCGTCGATCAGGGCAGCACCTTCGCCGCGGACGGCCTCGCTGACCAGCACCATAGGGCGTTCCGGGCCGTCAAGCGCGGTCGGGTGGAACTGGATGAACTCGAGGTCGGCAAGGACAGCTCCAGCGCGGGCCGCAAGCGCCAGGCCCTGTCCCCAACTGGCCCAAGGATTGGTGGTGTCGAGAAACAGTCCCCCGATCCCACCGGTGGCGAGGACGACCCGCCGTGAGCCGAAGAAGACAGGTCCTGTCGAACCGCTCGCCCAGACGCCTCGGATCGCATTCTCTCGCACCGCCAGCCGGCGCGCTTCCACGCCCTCCACGACAACAATCGACGGAGTGGAACGCACAGCCGCGATCAGGGCACGCATGATCTCACGCCCGGTGCCGTCACCATGCGCATGAACGATGCGACGTCGGCTGTGTGCGGCCTCCAATCCGAGGCACAGTGAACCTTTCGGCGTACGGTCGAAAGGAACCCCAAAGCCCGCAAGCCCCTCTATCGCCTTGGGCGCGGCTTGGAGGATGCGGCTCGCCACGTTTCTGTCGCAGAGACCATCCCCGGCGGCAAGCGTATCGGCCAGGTGCAGTGCTGGATCGTCGTCTTCGCCGAAACTTGCAGCCAGACCACCCTGTGCCCAGGTGCTCGAATTGTCAGCTCCCAGCAGCGTCCTGGACAGAAGAAGCACCGGCTCCGGCGCCAGTTGAAGCGCGGTCATCAGTCCGGCGATGCCGCCGCCGACGATGATGGGCCGCCCGAAGAAGCTGCGGATATCGGCGCTCAAATTGCCAGCATCCGTTCGACCGCAAGCCGCGCGCGCCCGGCGATCCCGGGTTCGATGGTTACGACATGGTGGTTCTGCTCGAGCGCCATGCGGATGTTGGCAAGCGTGATCCGCTTCATGTGCGGGCACAAATTGCAGGGCCGGATGAACTCGACCTCTGGGTGCGCTAACGCGACGTTGTCGCTCATCGAACATTCCGTCATCAGCACGACACGTGCCGGCCTTTGCCTTTCGACATAGTCGGACATGGCAGCGGTCGAGCCGGAAAAATCTGCTTCAGCCACGACGTCGGGCGGGCATTCGGGATGCGCGAGCACGATCACGCCGGGATGGCTTTCGCGCAACTCGCGGATGTCGGCCGGTGTAAAGCGCTCATGCACCTCGCAATGCCCTTTCCAGGCGATGATCTGCACATCGGTCTGGGCGGCGATATTCTGGGCCAGATATTCGTCCGGCAACATGATCACCTGGGGAACGCCAAGGGATTGGACGACCGCCTTGGCGTTGCCGGATGTACAGCAGATATCCGACTCGGCTTTCACTTCGGCCGACGTGTTGACATAAGTGATGATCGGCACGCCGGGATAACGCTGGCGCATCAAGCGCACGTCTTCTGCCGTGATCGATTCCGCCAACGAACAGCCTGCCCGCAGGTCGGGAATGAGCACCGTCTTTTGCGGATTGAGCAGCTTGGCCGTTTCGGCCATGAAATGTACGCCGGCCAGCACGATGACTTGCGCCTCAATCGTCGCAGCCTTGCGGGCCAGTGCCAAACTGTCGCCGACGATGTCGGCCACGCAATGGAAGATCTCGGGCGTCTGATAGTTGTGCGCCAGGATGATGGCGTTGCGCTCGCGCTTCAATGCAAGGATCGCCTCGATATCCTCGACGAAAGCCGGCCATTCGATCGGCGGGATCACTCGTCGGACGCGCTCGTAGAGAAACGCGGCCGTCGGCAGCATGGCGCTCATCGACCCCTCCAGCTTATACTCTAGTTGAAAATAACCAGCATATACTTGCTGTGAGTATAAGGGATGTCAACCCCGCGCCAGCGGCAATTTTGTCCCGGCGATGACCCTCTCGTCGAGAGCGGCGTGGCGGAACCGGTAAAGCTTCGCTGGCCGGCCGCCGGTCTCCGTGGTGGCCTCTCCGGTCTCTTCGACCAGCTCCTGCTGCTCGATCAGGCGGCGAAAGTTCGGCTTGTGGATGAGCCTGCCGGCGAGCGCCTCCACGGTTCGCTGCAGCTGCAAAAGCGTGAAGACCGGCGGCATCAGCTCAAAGACGACCGGCCGGTATTTGATCTTGGAGCGCAGCCGCGCAATGCCGGTCGCCACGATGCGGCGATGATCGGCGACCATAGACTTGCTGGGCACCAGCGGAGGCGGCGTCGCGTCCCGTCCGCTTCCGGCCTCTTGGACCAGGCCTGCTTCGTAGACCAACTCATAGCGTTGAAGCGTGAGTTCCTCGTTCCAAAAGCGGTCGTCGAAGCCGAAGGCTATCGTCGCCCGCTGCCAGCGTTCACGTCGCGCGGCCGCGTCGCTGACGCCGTCTGCCCATTCAATCAGGCGCGGTCGCAGAACGTCCAGCACGACCGGAGGCGTGCCCGAGCGGTGGTCCTCCCATGGAAAATATTCATACCAACTCTGCCAGCCGCACTTGGGCGAGCCAGCTGCCTGTTCCTTGCGGGTCAATGCGAGATAGCTGATGGAGATGACGCGCTGCTGGCGCTCGGCGCCGATGCGATCCCGATCGGCGAAGGTGTAGAGTTGCTCAATATACCCCAGCGGATGGCCGGTCTGCTGCTCGACCCACCCCCTCAAGCCGGATTGCAGCGATCGGTGCTCAAGCGCAAATGGTCCGGAGGGCAGGGTGTCCGCCTGGCCGATGGTGAGGACACAGGGTTCACCGTCGTTTACGGCGACGACAAAGGCGATCAGGTCCACTTTGACTTCGTCGGGCTTGACGGCGGCTCTGTCTTTCCTGGGTCCTTTTGCCTGATCGTCCATGTTCGCGAAAGTGGTTGGCCAGCTCGGGGGCGCCTGAATCGATTTAACTGTAAGCGCGCCTGTCAGCACGTCAACACCGCAAAGCTGCACGGCCATTTTTAGCTCTTCGCACTTGCACAAAAATGTGGCAAACGCGACACCCGCGGTTGGTAACGTTGGGGAAGGAGGTTCCATTGAGTGCGTTTGGTGACACCAAGGCGATCACACCGCCGGATATTCGTTCGCGTAAAGGTGGGACGCCGCTCGTCTGCCTTACCGCCTACACGACGCCAGTCGCCCGGCTCGTCGATCCCCATTGCGATGTGGTGCTGGTCGGCGACAGCGTCGGCATGGTTCTCCACGGCCTGCCCTCCACGCTCGGTGTGACGCTGGAGATGATGATCACGCACGGCCAGGCCGTGCGCCGTGGCCTCGAGCAGGCGCTGATGGTCGTCGACTTGCCGTTCGGTTCCTTCGAGGAAAGCCCCGAGCAGGCTTTCCGCAATGCCGCGCGCGTCATGGCCGAGACCGGCTGCGGGGCCGTCAAGCTCGAAGGCGGCGAAACGATGGCAGAGACGATCGGCTTCCTCGCCGCGCGCGGCGTGCCGGTCATGGCCCATGTCGGCTTGACGCCGCAGGCGATCAACACCATCGGTGGCTACCGCGTGCAGGGCAGAGGCGGGGATGCCGAGCGCATCAGGCGCGACGCGCTTGCGGTGAGCGAAGCGGGCGCCTTTGCGGTCGTGCTGGAGAAGGTTCCCGAGGCGCTCGCCCGCCGGATCACCGGGGAGGTGGCGACCCCGACCATTGGGATCGGTGCCTCGGCAGCCTGTGACGGCCAGATTCTCGTCGTCGACGACATGCTGGGCCTCTTCGGCGACTTCCGGCCCAAATTCGTCAAGCGCTATGCTGAACTGGGGGAGGCCGCTGCGGCTGCGATCGCGGCCTATGCCCGGGAAGTGAAGGAGCGCCAGTTTCCGGCCGCCGAGCACGTGTTTGCCGATGAGCCCAAGCCCGCCGACGCGGACGCCAACAAGAGCGGAGAAGCAGCGTGAGCGTGCCGATTGTCAGGAGCGTTGCCCAGCTTCGCGAAATCGTCGCCGCATGGCGCCGCGAGGGCGTGAGGATTGCCGTCGTGCCAACGATGGGCGTCCTGCATGAGGGCCATCTCAGCCTGGTGCGCGCGGCACTCGTGAAGGCCGACCGGGTGATCGTGACGCTCTTCGTCAACCCGAAGCAATTCAACAGCCAGGCCGATCTCGCCGCGTATCCGAGCACTGAGGACGAGGATGCCGCCAAGCTGGCACCGCTTGGCGCGCACCTGCTTTATGCGCCGGATGCAGAGGAGATGTATCCGGCGGCCTTCGCCACGACCGTTTCGGTGTCCGGTGTCAGCGAGGGCCTGTGCGGTGCCTTCCGGCCGGGACATTTCGATGGCGTGGCGACCGTCGTCGCCAAGCTCTTCCTGCAGACCAGCGCTGACTTCGGCTTCTTTGGCGAAAAGGACTTTCAACAGCTTCAGCTAGTCAGGCGTATGGCCCGGGACCTGGATATTCCAATCACCATTGTTCCTTGTCCGACAATCCGCGAAGCCGACGGTCTTGCACTATCATCGCGCAATGTCCGGCTCTCGCCAGCAGAGCGTGCTGTTGCCCCCGAGCTACCATCGGTCTTGCTCGAGACGGCTGAGCGGCTTGCCCGCGGCTCGCCCGTCCTGCCAACGCTTGCCGAAGCGCGCGCAGCAATTCTGGCTGCAGGCTATCGCGAGGTCGAATACCTGGAACTTCGCGACGAGGCAGATCTGCGACCGATGACAAGCCTTGACCAACCGGCACGCTTGCTTGTCGCGGCCTGGCTCGGCGGCACACGGCTCATAGACAACGTCAGAATATCACGGGTTTCACCAGATTAACGGGGTCCTCGGCACGCCCTGTATCGGTCCGGGATTGTTTAAAACAAGGTCTCTGCCTGGCATCGAGCGATCACGGAGGTTACGCAAAGCTCAAATGCATCGCGTGTTTGAGAACTTCGTCGAGCAACTGTCTGCAAGTGTTGATGCTGCCGATCTCCGTGAGGCAATGGCATCCGCTGCAGCCGGCTTCGATTTTCCGCTATTCGCCTATTTCACTTACCCGTCGGCCTCCGGCGACGCCCCGCAATTGATCTCAAACTATCCATCATCCTGGACATCACGTTATCTGCAACAGCGGTACCACAGTCTTGATCCGGTCATCCTGCGCGGGCTGCAAGGCTGGGATACCTTCGATTGGGGTGTGGATCGCGCTCGGCACTGTCTGCCGAATTCGCAGCAACAAATTCTGGAGAGTGCGGCTGAGTTTGGCATCCGCGGCGGCCTGACGATATCCATGCATGATCATTGCGGCCGGTTTGCTGCCCTGACCTTTGCTTCCGACGAGTCCCGCCCGCCTCTGTTGCGGTCACTGACACGTTACGAAAAAGCATTGCAGCTGGTGGCCATCAACTTTCATATCCATGTCCGGCGCAGGCTCGCCGACGATCGCGTGGTGGATGGTGTAACGCTCACCCCGCGGGAGTTCGAGTGCCTGAAATGGGCGGCGCGCGGCAAGTCGGCTTGGGTTATCAGCCAGCTTCTCGGCGTCTCAAAGCGCACCGTGACCTTTCATCTGGAAAACGCCAAGGCAAAGCTTGGCGTTCGAACGATCAACCAGGCCGTTGCACGACTGGTTGCCTCCGGCCAGGCGAGATCCTGATTCTTCTGCCACGATAGCTGTAAACCTCTACAGGCTGCATCGTTGCCAGCTTTGCCCTTCGATGGCGGGAACACATCCCGCACGGAGGCGACCATGATGCAGCTGATAACACCAGACCTTTACAACGAGTTCGCAAGCGAGCTCAAAGAGATGCACGGGCTCAGGTTTCGGGTGTTCAAGGAAAGGCTCGATTGGGAAGTTGATACCGAAGACCAGATGGAAACAGACCCGTTTGATGGTCTGAAGCCTGTCTATCTGCTCCTCAGGGGATCCGACTGGCGAATTCGCGGTTGCGTGCGTCTTTTGCCCAGCACCGGACCCACAATGTTGCGCGACACGTTCCCGGTGCTGCTGGGTGCTGACGTCATGCCCTCGACTGCCGACATATGGGAGAGCAGTCGTTTCGCGCTCGATCTCCCTCCGTCGGCGCCCAAGGCAGCGGGCGGGCTGGCCCAGGCAACCTACGAGCTCTTCGCGGGCATGATCGAGTTCGGCTTGGCCAAGGATCTGACCCGGATAGTAACGGTGACGGATACGCGCATGGAACGGATCCTTCGCCTCGCGACGTGGCCATTGTCGCGCATCGGACAACCCAAGTCCGTCGGCAAAACGGAGGCGGTGGCCGGGTTTCTCGAGATTTCCCGCGCGAGCCTTTTGCGCATCCGCAGCAGGGGACGTCTGAGCGGACCGGTACTGTGGCAACCGGTTCTAGGCCCGTCGGCATTGTGGACACCTGAGCCGTGAAGGATGCTGGTCTGCCCAAGGAAGCGACGGTCGGTCTTGAATGCTGGCCGGACTGGCGTCGTCACGAAGCTTACCACTACGCCAGACGATTGCCGCGCACTGCCTGGGCCTGGGAGTTTCTTCGGCGCAATCCACAATTCCAGCGCGACCACGCCAAAATGGCACCGTCCGCCTGCATTGTCGGAGCCCAGGCCGACATGAAGATAATCGAGTTGACGACAGGATCATCTTTCCTAAGACAATGGAGCCTCCTTTTTCGCGGACGCGCCACAGTCGGACGCTACGTCGGCAAGGGTCTTTTGGGATCCGCGCGACTGCGCCCGTATCCTACGAGCGGCCGCGGAGCCGGTTGGGCTCGACCGCGATTTTGAACCGCTTGATCTTTCTTCGCTCTCATGCTGCAAGGACATCCTGCTGACACCTGCCGGCGTGCAGCACGTGCTGCTGAGGGAGGACTGCCGGAGTCTGCAGATCGCCGTTTCCGGTGCATCCGTTCTCCGCCCGTTGCGGCTATATGTCGACGCGATCGTGCAGCCGCAGCACCTGAAGTTCCATGTCGCTGCCCTTCAGTTCCTGAACGACATCAATGGTTGCGGCCGCCTGGCAGCTGCTTGCTTTCCGCCGGAGCCCCGCGGAGCGCGTCTGCGTCTCGTGCTCCAGGCTTTGGATGGCTCGCTTGCGGGAGCATCTCATCAGGAGATCGCCATTGCCCTGTTCGGGAGACGCCGTGTCGAAGAAGATTGGTCTCATCCAGGTAGCCATCTTCGCGATCAGGTGCGTCGCGCCATCCAACGTGGCCGCTACCTGATGGGCGGCGGCTATAGACAATTCCTGATGTAATTCCGGTGACAGCTTAGTGATTGTCTTATTCGAAAACGCGCAGGCATCAATCTCCATTTCTCACTGCTATTGTGCCTTATACAAAACGTGACACGCGCCTAGCTAGCTGAACCCTTCTAACCCTATCGGAGAGGGCGCCGCGCGGACTGGCTCGGCCACATAACCACCGACGGGAGTTCCCCACCGTGGCTCCGCCCCCGGCGCTGTGCCGCACGTTGGTTCGAGACCGCTATGATGGTGAAACCTCTCGCCCGATGGTCCACAAGAAGGGGCCATCTCATGCACGATCTCGGCCATGACCACCGGTGGCTTCTTGCCGGCAGCACTCAGGCGACTATAACGGGCGCAGAGCCGACCCTGCGGCTTCCAGACATTCGTGTACAGCTTCAGACCCTCAAGCCGAGCCCGCAGGGCCTCGCTTACCTTTTACGGGGCGGCGGTACGTCCAAGCCGCTTCAACAGTTAAGAATTTCGCAAAGACGATACCCCCCGGATCGTCGAGCTTCCGCTGCCACCTCCCGCATTCGCCGAGGCGGTCAATGACCCGCCCTTCACAATAGTTATCCGGCAAGCATCTGGATGCGAGAGATAATGTTGCCGGAGGCATCTCTCATGGCTTCTACACCTGCCTGAACGCCAGAACCGCGTTCGTGCCGCCAAAGGCGAAGGAGTTGCTCAGTGCCACGCGCACCTTGCGCTCGCGTGCCACATTGGGCGTGACGTCGAGATCGCAATCGGGGTCCAGCTCACGATAATTGGCAGTCGGCGGCACGACGCTCTCGCGGATAGCCATCACGCAGGCGATCAACTCGAGCGCGCCGGACGCGCCGAGGCAATGCGCGTGCATGGACTTGGTAGAAGAAATGGACATTGAGAAGGCGTGCTGACCGAAGACGCGCTTGATCGCCGCCGTCTCGATCTGGTCGTTGGCCTTGGTGCCGGTGCCGTGCGCGTTGAGATAGTCGACATCCTCGGCGTCCAGCGTGGCATCGGCAAGGCAGGCCCGCATTGCTGCCTCCGGCCCCTCGACAGTCGGCGCGACGATGTCGGACGCATCGGCGGAAAGGCCGGCACCGGCAATTTCGGCAAGGATGGTGGCGCCCCGAGCCAGGGCATGCTCGTAGCTTTCCAGCACCGCCATGCCGGCGCCTTCACCAAGCGACAGGCCCTGGCGATCGGCCGAGAATGGCCGGCAAGTATCGGGCGAAAGCACGCGGATCGCTTCCCATGCCTTCAGCACACCCCATATGAGCGGCGCTTCGCTGCCGCCGGCAAGCATCACGTCGGCCCGGCCGAGCCTGATCTGGTCCACCGCGCAGGCAATCGCATGGTTTGCCGAGGAACAGGCGGACGTGACGCCGAAGACCGGCCCGCGCAGGCCGAGACTCATGCTGACCTGGCCGGCAGCGGCACCCGGCATCGCCTTGGGTACAGTCAAGAGAGCGGCACGCTTACCGCCCAGAAGGATGGCGCGGTAGGTTTGCTCGATCGCATCCCACCCGCAGCCGCCAACGCCCACCGTCGCACCGAAGCGATAGCTATTTCCCTCTTTGGAGGAAAGTCCGGCCTGACGCATGGCTTCGCGCGCCGCAAGCACAGCGAGCAGGCTGAAGCGGTCCATGGAGATGAGTTGCTTGCCGTCGATGTCATGCTCCGGCAGCGCCTTGATCTCGGCACCGATCCTGACCCTCAATTCATGGAGCTCGGAGTTGACGATTGGGCCGATGGCGGAGCAGCCTTCTCGCATCTCTCTCCAAATGGCGGCGGCGTTGGTCCCAAGCCCGCAAATCCCGCCAATCCCAGTAATCACGACGCGCCTGTCCATTCACACCCCCTTAGCGAGCAAGCTGCGCACGGCTTCCACCATGTCCCCAACATTCTGGAGATCCGACCATGCCTCGGCCGTATTCATCTCGATCTCGATGCCGTAGGCCTGCTCCAGGTCCCAGAGAACGTCCGCCAATCCCAGTGAATCGATACCGAGCGAAGTCAGTCCCGTGGCAGCCGTTATCTCGCCGCCCGTGGCAGGCGCTATGCCGCCCTCCGACGCGGCGCGCTTCTTGATCATGGCGATTATTTCGTTGGCGAGTTGATCTGCCATCTTGTTCCTTTCCAGCTTGCGTTTTCGGCGTCGTTCAAAACCCGAGTCGCGTCGCGTTGCCAAAATTGCCCCTCATAGAGCCTGTGCGACCGACCAAGCCCAATGCCCATAGGAACCGGACGAGTTCCGGCTTCTGCGGCGTCAGCCCGATGAGGAAGAAAAGTCGCCGGCCTCCCGCTTTTGCGCCAGCACATCAAGAATCTGCGTGTAAATGGATAGGAACCGTCGTCAAACGTCAGCTAAACGCTGCGACGGTGGGTGCTGTCAGCGTATTCACTCGGCACCTCATATGTAATCGAGATGTTTCATAGCTCCGGACCATTGCGATCAACTATTGTACCGGTCCACCATTCGTCGGAGAGTTCGACATGATCGGAGCGCTGCCTCTCATTCCCAGTACAATCTCCACCGCACGACAGATTTCCTCTTTCGGGCTCTTCTCAAGGGACTCGCCACGCGATAGAGGCAGTGATCGGCGCACGTTAGGTCCTGCCAAGTCCATGCGACATTCCGGAAAATTGGTAAAATCGTTTGTTCCAATCAAATGCATCCACGCTATGGATAGCTAAGACATGCGTTTCAAGGGCTCGATCTGAATCTTCTCGTCGTTCTCGACGCGCTGCTGAGCGAGCGCGGCCTCACGGCGGCGGCACGCCGCATCAACCTAACCAAATTCATGGGGGTTGGTGGATGTGGCGCAAGCGGTTGAAATGACGTAGGATTTGGTTGCTTAAGCCGATCCGAACCATTTCCCGGAGACCACACCTACCATGAACGATCTTGCGCTGCCGCTGAGCGGTTTGTCATCAGTCGGCGGCAAGTCCGTCGTCGCCCGTTTCGACGGCGGCATGCTGTCGTCCAACAGCGGCGTTCTGGCCTTGGCCGAGGTGGAAAAGCGGTTGCGGGTGGCCGAGCGTCTGGCGCGTTGCATCGACGATCCGCGCTGCCCGGACCAGGTCGTCTACAGCCTGGCGGACATGATCGGCTTTCGCATGAAGATGATCGCCGCCGGCTACGAGGACGGCAACGACGCCAACCGGCTGCGCCGCGATCCGGTCTTCAAGATGGCCCAGGATGCGCTGCCGTCGGGTCGGGATCTGGCGTCGCAATCGACGCTGTGCCGGCTGGAGAACCTACCCGGCGTGCGGGAGCTGGTCGCGATGGGACGGGCGATGGTCGATCTCTATTGCGCCTCGTTCCGGCAGGTGCCGAAGCGGATCGTACTCGACATCGACGATACCTTCGACGCTGTGCACGGAGGCCAACAGCTTCGCCTGTTCAATGCCCACCATGACGAGTACGGCTTCCAGCCGATCGTCGTGTTCGATGGTGCGGGACGGTTCGTCAGCGCGATCCTGCGACCGGCCAAGCGGCCGAGTGGGGCTGAGATCCGCCCCCACCTGCGCCGTCTGGTGCGGGCGATCCGGATCAACTGGCCGAACATTCGAATCCTGCTCCGCGGCGATAGCCATTATTGCAACCCGCAGGTCATCGACTGGTGCCGCGCCAACGACGTCGACTTCATCTTTGGCCTCGCGCCCACCACGACCCTGCGCAAGCATGTCGCGGATCTGGAGGCCAGCACGACGGCGCGCTTCGAAGCGTCGGCCAAGACAGGCAAGGTCCGCAGGTTCAAGGAGTTCTTTGACGGCGCCGCCAGCTGGAGCCGCGTCGAGCGCATCATCGCCCGCGTCGAGGTCAGTGCCCAAGGTACTGACACCCGCTTCATCGTCACCAATCTGGCCGGTGGCAAGGCCAAGGCGCTCTACGCGGACCTTTACTGCCGGCGCGGAGCGGCCGAGAACCACATCAAATCGTGGAAGACGCATCTCGCCGCCGACCGCACATCCTGCACCAGAGCCACAGCCAACCAGTTCCGGCTTCTGCATGCCGGCGCCTACTGGATGATGTGGAGCCTGCGCGCCGCGATGCCGAAGCGTTCCAGCTTTGCCGTCGCCCAATTCGACACGCTGCGTTTGCGCCTCATCAAGATCGCCGCGCGGGTGGTCGAGATGAAGACGCAAATCCGCCTGCACCTGCCGACATTCTGCCCCGACCAGCGCATCCTGCGCATCGTCCTCGATCGCATCCCCCAACTCGCGACATAACGATGGGGCGCTGACGCCCCGAAACGAACCCGTCGACCGCAACCTGCAAACCCCCGCCTGCCATCACAACGGAGCAATCCCGGCGCCTGACGAGGCGCGTGGAAAAGCACCGCAACGACGACCACAACGTCGCTTCAGGCCGTCAAAAGCTTATCGCCGTGCATCAAGGCGGCTAGTTCTTCCGCTGCGGGAATCGGGTTTGAGTAAGACGGACGAAGCACTGAGAACCAACGCTTTCGTGATAGTGCATTCATGCCCCGAGAATCCTGTTGACCGTTACGAACCCCAAGAAAGCCGGCGCTGAGTGAAACGGTCGCTGAACGTGCTCTGTGGCGTGCGCCGCCTGACTCTCGGTTTCGGCCATGCCGACTAACAGCGTATTGATAGGCCATCGCGGGCTAAGCTCTACCGGCGAAAGCCGCGTCAACAGCGGCAGGCAATCAGAAACTGGATCGGCGGCGACGATGATTATGATCAACGTGACGAACACGTGAATCATGCCGACGGCGCCGACGCTGCCGATGATGATGATGCCGATCATGCGTCGCTGATGCTGCCTAACTACAGTGCTTGTGATCATGCCGATCACCGCGTGATCACGAGCGGCGGCGCTTCGTGTCAGGTGCGTAGCCGGGATGGTCGCGCATGGCCGATTGTTCCTTCGTGCCGCGGGGTGTGGGCTTGCGTTCGATCATGAGGGCGTCAGGCGCAACGAGAAGTTTAGATCAGGGGCTCATCCATGGGCTGGATGATAGTTATCCCTACAATCAATTGTACCAATATTACCGAATACTACTACAAGATCCCCAATGAAAGCGGCCGGATGGGTATCCGTCTCGCGTGGGCTGAAGCTGCCGGCAACAATGGGAAGACGAACATGTGCGGGATTGTTGGCATCGTTGGGCAACAGCCGGTGTCGGATCGGTTGGTCGACGCATTGAAGCATTTGGAATATCGCGGCTATGATTCCGCCGGCGTTGCGACGATCACCGAAGGTGCCTTGCACCGCCGGCGCGCCGAGGGCAAGCTCGTCAATCTCGAGAGGAGACTGAAGGAAGAGCCGCTGAGCGGCAACATCGGCATCGGCCATACGCGTTGGGCAACCCATGGGGCCTCGACGGAACGCAATGCGCACCCGCACTTTACCGACGGTGTCGCCGTCGTCCATAACGGGATCATCGAGAATTTCACCGAGCTGAAGGAGGAATTGGCGGCGGCTGGCGCCGAGTTCCAGACCGACACCGACACCGAGGTCGTCGCGCATCTCTTGGCAAGACACCGCCGGGAGGGCATGAGGCGGCAAGAGGCGATGCGTGCCATGCTGAAACGCGTCAGGGGCGCCTATGCGCTTGCCGTCCTCTTCGAAGATGATCCGTCGACCATCATGGCGGCGCGCAACGGACCACCGCTGGCGATCGGTCACGGCGACGGCGAGATGTTCCTGGGCTCCGACGCGATCGCGCTCGCTCCCTTCACCAATGAAATTACCTATCTCATCGAGGGCGACTGGGCCGTTGTCGGCAATTCGGGCGCCCATATCTTCGATTTCGACGGCCACCCCGTCGAGCGTCCGCGCCATACCTCCACGGCCGCGGCCGATCTGGCCAGCAAGGGCAATCATCGCCACTTCATGGAGAAGGAAATCTGCGAGCAGCCCGAAGTCATCGCCCATGCTCTCCGTCACTATAGCAACATCATAGAGAATCGCGCCGACATGGTTTCTGGCATCGATTTCGCCAGGATCCCGAGCTTGGCGATCTCGGCCTGCGGGACCGCCTATCTCGCCGGACTGATCGGAAAATACTGGTTCGAGCGCTACGCGCGCCTGACGGTTGAAATCGACGTTGCGTCCGAATTCCGTTACCGCGAGATCCCGTTGTCGCCGCAGTCGGCGGCTCTTTTCATTTCGCAGTCCGGCGAAACCGCCGATACGCTCGCATCGTTGAGGTACTGCAAGGAGCGTGGGCTGAAAATTGGCGCTATCGTCAATGCCTGCGAATCGACCATCGCTCGGGAGGCCGATGCGGTCTTCCCGATCCTTGCCGGACCGGAGATCGGCGTCGCCTCCACCAAGGCGTTTACCTGCCAGCTTGCCGTTCTAGCCGCACTCGCCATCGGCGCCGCCAGAGCCCGCGGGACCGTAACCGAAGACGAGCTGCAGGCGCTCGTCAGGAGCCTCGCCGAAGTGCCGCGCGTCATGGGCCAGGTACTCAACAGCATCCAGCCGGAGATCGAGTTCCTGTCGCGCGAACTGTCAAAGTGTCGTGACGTCCTGTATCTCGGCCGTGGCACCAGTTTCCCGCTAGCGATGGAAGGTGCGCTGAAGCTCAAGGAGATTTCCTACATCCATGCCGAGGGCTATGCGGCGGGTGAATTGAAGCACGGTCCGATCGCATTGATAGACGACAACATGCCAGTGATCGTCATCGCGCCCCATGATCGCTTTTTCGACAAGACCGTCTCCAACATGCAGGAAGTGGCTGCCCGTGGAGGGCGGATTATCCTCATCACCGATGAAAAAGGGGCAGCCGCATCGAAACTCGACACTATGCACACGCTCGTGCTGCCGGCTGTCGACGAGATTATCGCGCCGATGATCTTCTCGCTGCCGATACAGCTTCTTGCCTACCACACGGCGCTCTTCATGGGCACAGATGTAGACCAGCCGCGCAATCTCGCAAAATCGGTCACGGTCGAATGATCGAACCTTTATAGGTGGCGATGCTCGTCCATCGAAAGCGCTACCCCCTGTCTGGATCCGAAGCCCGGATGAACCAGATGACCATTGTTTGCTGCAATTTCGGGAAACTCGCCGTCGCCGCATCATGACAATCGCCATCCTTTTTTCGGCCGGTCGGGCGATTGCACAGGGCAGCCGGATCGAGCTTGCTCAAGCCGACGTCAGCACAAAAGCGCGCGGCCCTTTCGGCTGTTTCCTCGGGCGCCCCATCCTTTCGGTCTCCGAACAAGCATCGGCGGCTTAAAAAATTTCGTTAACAGCGGTGATCGATGTGTGATTCAAGCACAAGCGCGTCTTTCGCTGCATCGGCGGTGGAAATTGGTCGAAGGTATCAGCGTCCGCGAGGCTGGGTGGACGGTGCCGCGAATAGCCACTGGAGGCGTCAGGGGGAGTTCGAGTTGCTGTTCAAGAAAGCCATCGGCGAGAGTGAGTCGTGTAGGATCGCAGGTCGAATGCGCTACAGCCGATCAGGCCATCTCAGGGTGGGCAGGTTCTTAGAACTTGATCAGAAGCAGGTGAGCCGCCATATTCCGACCCGGCTGCCAATTTCAAGTGGCCCATTCCGTGGATGAGGCCGGTCCGGCCGAATGGACGTCCATTTTTTTGATTTGCTGGGTGTGCGCCAGGGTCGGGGAGGAAATCTCCCGATTTGTCGGGCGCTCCCATCTTCTTGGAGATGTTTATGAAGGATTCGCGCATTCCCGAGCCAGTCTTGACGGCTATGTCGCAGGGGACCCACATCATCCGCGCTTATCGTGAGCACCTTGGGTATTCAATCGAGGACCTCGCGGTGGCGTGCGGGCTTGCCGCTGAGGAAATCCAAAACATCGAGCGGGGTGTGAGGTACAACAAGGGCTATCGGGATCGGATAGCAAGATCGCTGTCCATACCTGTGGGAATTCTTGAGGCAGAGGCGGACATATCGGACGCCGCCTGATCAGTCGGATAACCTGCAATGGGTGGAAGACCGCTCTTGTGATGTGAAGTTTGCGGCTGATAGTCGTCGCTTGATTCCGTTGGACGCGAATGCCTTCTGGCGCAGTACCGCCAAGAGAATTCTCGTCCACTGTCCGATGGAACTGCACACGGGCTCGCCGAACAGGAAGTTGGAACGCTTCGTCATGCTGTCTTAGGCGATATAGCCGCCCGGAGTGCTGCGACACGTGCACGATAGCATCGGCTCGCGACGATGGATTGCTAACAGCGAACTCATGCTGGTCGGCAAGGCGATACTGGCTGGAGCATCAACTCGGCCGACGAGAGTGGCCCCCCATCCTAGACTAGGCAGGATCGGCCAGACATGGCCGGCATCGCGCGCCGCTCTGAAAAGAGCACAGCGGGCATCCAGACGCTGCCGGGTTGACTATGGGTGTCGGAACAGCAAAAAGGGGCCGCTCTTCATGAGTGGCGTGCGCCGGCAGTCTAACCCCAAGCCCCCCGCCAGGCTGCCGGCGCGCTTCTAGGAACATCGAGGTAGGGCACTACGCTTCCTTGTCCGACTACGCCTCGATCAGATCCCGAGCAGCCAGCCAGTGTCCGACCGTCGCTTGCGCCTCTGCCCGCTGAGCCTTGTGCTTCCTCCAGCGAGTCAAGCCGATCACCATGGGTGTCGCCAGTTCTGGTGCTCACCCATGTGCCATTTGCGATCTCGTGTCGGTGAGAGCACCGCAAGCACCTCCCCTGCTACGGCAAGGCGGCTTGCGTCGCCCGTGTTGTTACTATTCTTCGCTGTGATCGGAGTTTTTTCGTGGCTTCGGAATCGGGACATTCGGCTTTGCAAAAAAATAGGCCGTCGTGGTCGATCGTCACGCCCCCGAGTTCGGCGGCACGATGGAATGACAACGGCAGCGCAAGCTCCATTTGCGTGAGGGGCTCGTCCCTTCAAATACTTGATGCATTTGCGCTTTGCGTCCTCCGTGCATGTTGCTCGATGCCAGGCGGAGACCTCTGTCTAAACGATCGCGCATCGATGCAACGCCCGCGCGTTGATCGCCATCATCGCGGCGATCGCTTTGCCGCGACCGCCGCGGCAGCGATGCGCATGCAAAAATTCACAGATGCATTCTAGCCAAATGCTAGCTGCCCAGCAAATGTCCGGCATTTCGCAAGGCCCCTAGGAAGAGACTGGCATGGCCGTTGGCATCGATCTTGGCCTGCATCGACAGGGGCATGCTGTGCCAGTTCTCCAAGGGCGTAGTGAAATGTGAGAACGTACCGTTGACGATGCACTGGTGGGTAACAAGACCCTGTCTGTCCAACGCCAGCACGCCGATCTGGTCGCCCTGATATCGGATGGCTGCGACCCGCTGGACCTCCGCGTCACCGTCGACCCGCACGTCGAAAAGCAGGATGCCGCGGCTCCTGGTGGCTACCTCGGCGGCCTTTTCAGCGAAGCTTAAGGAGAGCGAGCGGACGCTTTCGACCGCCAGCCGTAAAACCATCAAATCCAGTTCATCCACTGCCATAAGGTACCTGCGCGCAACACATGGGTGATAGCAATCGACCACACCGCTTGTTCACAGATGTCGGCTCACGACCGATCATTCAGGGTTTGCCGGTCAGTCCATTGACCGAGGGCGTGCTCCGGTTCGAACCGATCCTGAAGCGGAATGCGCTGGATCTACGGAACCCGAGGAGCAGGCCAGCCAAAGTTGCCGCGACAATTGATGTCGTGATCATTCCAGACATCTGCATCGGCGTCGCTGAACATCCCACTGGTAAGTCCGTTCTCTTGCGGCAAGCCCATCCTCGGGCCGTCTTGTACCTGAAACCCTCGCGGTGGCGTCCCTCGAAGCTCGGGACCGCCGGGCGCTTGATCGTCGAGAACTTTGTTTACGAAGGTCCGGACCTCCTGCAGAGCATATTCCGGTGCGCTCGCCTTTGAGCATTCCGCTGAAGCGTGACGTTTCGCTAGTCCGTGTTCCTTGCAGGCTCACCGCGAGGGCGCCTTGCACACAGCGGCACGTCAGCGCATGAAACTCGTCCCCCGTTCACTTCACAAAATGGATTTCCTGAAGTACTGGGAGCGCAGAGAAATCTCCGGTCGCAGCCTACCCGGTTAAAACAAGGACCCAACAATGAAGACTCTCGTCGTCTGCTCCGGCGGATTGGACTCCGTCACCCTTGCTCACAAGGTGGCAGCGGAGCACGAACTCGCCGGCCTCTTATCTTTCGATTACGGCCAACGGCATAGGAAGGAATTGGGCTTCGCCGCCCTTTGTGCGGAGCGACTGAGCGTCCCGCACCGGATCATCGACATCCACGAGATCGGCGGCGGCCTTTCCGGCTCCGCGCTGACCGATAATGTGGACGTGCCCGACGGGCACTACGCCGAAGACACGATGAAGGTCACGGTGGTGCCGAACCGGAACGCCATCATGTTGGCCATTGCCTTCGGCTTCGCCGCAGCGCACGACGCTGACGCAGTGGCGACGGCCGTGCATGGTGGGGATCATTTCATTTATCCCGACTGCCGTCCGGCCTTCATCGACGCTTTCCAGATGATGCAGGACCACGCGCTCGACGGCTACGCGAAGATTCGCATTTATGCACCCTATGTGAATCTCACGAAGGCGGACATTGTTAGGAATGGAGCAGCATACGGCACGCCATTTGCGCAGACCTGGTCCTGCTACAAGGGCGCCGAGCGTCACTGCGGGAGGTGCGGGACCTGTGTCGAGCGGCGCGAGGCGTTTCATCTCTCTGGGCAGCCGGACCCCACCGACTACGAGGACTCCGACTTCTGGCTCGATGCGCTGCGAAGGAGGACCGCGTAATGTTCCGCATCACCAAGGAATTCCACTTCTCAGCCTCGCATCAGCTCACCTCGTTGCCACCCGATCACCAATGCGCGCGCCTGCACGGGCATAACTACATCGTTGAAGTGGAGCTTTCAGCGAATGGACTGAACGAGAACGGCTTCGTGCGCGACTATCACGATTTGGCGCCATTCAAACGCTACATCGACGAGAGCTTCGACCACCGACATCTCAACGACGTGCTGGGACATGAGCAAGTCACGGCGGAATATCTGGCCAGACATTTTTATGAATGGTGCAAGGCACGCCTGCCCGAAACCTCGGCCGTGCGGGTGAGCGAAACGCCGAAAACCTGGGCGGAATACCGGCCATGACCGATACGCATCCCGCAATCCGCGTGAGTGAGATTTTCGGGCCGACGATCCAGGGCGAGGGCGTGCTCATCGGTTTGCCGACGGTCTTCGTCAGAACCGGCGGGTGTGACTATCGCTGTTCCTGGTGCGACAGCCTGCATGCGGTGGACAATCAATTCCGCCATGAATGGGAGATGATGTCCATTGCCGCGGTGTGGCAAAACGTGCTTGCGCTTTCCGGTGGCCGCCCGCTGATGGTATCGCTGTCAGGCGGCAATCCGGCCATCCAGCCGCTCGGCGCGCTCATCGAGCGAGGCCATGGTGAAGGTTACCGTTTTGCGCTGGAAACCCAAGGTTCGGTGGCCAGGGACTGGTTTGCCGACCTTGACGTGCTAGTCCTCAGCCCAAAGCCGCCGTCAAGCCAAATGACGACCGATTGGGCCGCTTTCGAGGCGTGCCTCCAGGCGGCACAAGGCAGGCCGCAAGTCGTGCTCAAGCTCATTGTTTTCGACGAAAGGGACTACGCCTACGCGAAAGACGCCGCTGCGAGATTTCCGCGACTTCCGATCTATCTGCAACCCGGCAATCACACGCCGCCACGCCCCGCAAATGAAGACGCTCCTGTCGACCTTGACGGAATATTGAAGCGCATGGAGTGGCTGGTTGATGCCGTGACCCGCGACAGGTGGTTCGAAGCCCGTGTGCTGCCGCAGCTGCACGTTATGCTCTGGGGTAACAAGAGAGCCGTCTAGCCTAGGCCCGCTTTTCACTGAAACTGCGCCGGCGGATATTCGGGTGGACGGGTTGTCCCACGCTTGACGGCGCTGCCGGGGTGCTTGCGGACTTTCTGCCACCGGCACCAAGAGCGTGGCCAGCCGCTTACGACTCGGAATGTTGCCGAGGCTCGGTTTCGACGGGCGTCGGCCTGGCGCGAACCAATCAAAGGTTAGCGCGAGCCACGGGTGGATAGTGTGGTGGTGCGATGCGGCGGCGCCTGCTGCAGCTGGCACGGTCCTTGCGGATTCTTGTTGCAAGGCCGAAGGGAGCTGTCGGCCGACAACCATGATCTGGCCAGGACGATTGTCGACTGCTTCCGATACAGAAAAGAGGCCGGACTCGACGTGGCGCTTCAGGGACTGCGAAATGGAATACGGCGCCGGAAGGCACGACCGGACGATATCGTCGCTATACCAAGACGCGTCTGGTCCGCTCCGAATCCTGTCTCGACACGACGGTCGCCGATCAACAGTGAAAAATGTAGCGCAATCGGTTCACGATCGACTGAGAACCATGACCGTTCCTCTGCGGTGCTCAGACTGCCGCTGAGTGCCTGGCCGTTCCACTTTCGAAATATTTGTCGAACTTTGCCGCGATGCTCCTGACAAAGGGCCGGCTTTCCGCAGGCACGACGAAGCGGTCACCATCAAGTTCAAGCAACCGCGCAGGATCTTGGAGGGCCGTGGAACTCGCCTTGAGGAGAAGTCTTTGGCCGGCTTCGCCAAAGCGCTCCACCAGCTCAATCGCCGAGAAGGCGAAGTCACACATCAATCGCTCGATGATCCAGCCGCGAACACGGTCGTCGTCGGAAAGCGCGATACCCCGAACAGCGGCCAGCCCGCCATCAGCAACCATGCGTCCATACTCGGCGGTCGAAGGCATATTCTGTGCATAGCCCTGGCGAAACTGGCTGATGGACGATGGGCCGAGGCCGATCAATGTCTCGTAGCAGTCCTCGGTGTAGCCTTGGAAGTTCCGGTGCAAAGTCCCGGCGCGTGCCGCAAGCGCCAGCGCATCGCCCGGCTTGGCGAAATGGTCGAGGCCGATTGCTTCGTATCCCTGGTCCACGATCGCCCGCGCCGCCAGTTGCGATTGAGCAAACCGCTCCGCGGGACCAGGTAGCCATGCCTCGTCGATCATCGTCTGATGTTTCTTGAACCACGGCACATGGGCGTAGCCAAAAAGTGCTATCCTGTCCGGTTCTAGGGTCAACGCCTGCGCAACCGTAGAGGACACGCTTTCCCTGGTCTGGTGCGGCAGGCCGTAGAGCAGGTCGAGATTGACCGATTCGACGCCGCGCCAACGAACGCCGTCGACTACCGCTTTGGTCTGCAAGAAGCTCTGCTCACGGTTGATGGCCTTTTGCACCTTCGGATCGAAATCCTGGACGCCGAGGCTCGCGCGGGTCATGCCGATTTCGGCAAGCGCATCGAGACGGGCATTGTCCATATCATTGGGTTCGATTTCAACGCTGATCTTGGCGCCGGGAAGAAAGGCGAAGCTGTTGCGCAGGACGGTTCCCAGCGCCACCATGTCCTCCGGTTTGAGCATCGTCGGCGAACCGCCGCCGAAATGGACGGCACGCACGAGGCCCTTGCCTGCGACAAGACTGGCGACGGTAGCAATTTCAGCGTGCAGTGAGCGCAGATACGTCGTCACCGGTTCGTAATGGCGTGTCTGCTTGGTATGGCAGGCACAGAACCAACAAAGCTTGTCGCAATACGGGATGTGCAGATAGAGCGAGATCTCATCGCCATCGTTGAGCGCCTGCAGCCAGCCACGACAAATTGCAGCATCAATGCCTGTATGAAAATGCGGCGCTGTCGGATAACTGGTATAGCGCGGGACGTTCTCGCCAAGTCTGGCAGCTAGCTCCAGTCGCATGTCGTGGTCCACCGTGTTTGCGTCGCCGGAACTGTCGATGCTTGGATGAGCCTAAGCCCTGATTTCGATCAACGTTCAGCACGGACAAACTGCCGCAAGGATTTTTCTACCGTCGATTGCTATCCTGCCCGCACTGGACCGGTAGAGCGATCGAATGACATTACGGCAGGACATTCACAGTTCCGGCATTCCCGTTCTTTGCCTGTCTTGCGAGGCACGGCACCGCGGTGTCTGTGGTGCGCTCGAACCAGACCATTTGGCTCAGCTCGCCAAGACGTCGTCGCGGCACAATATCGAGCCGGGGGTCGAACTGATCGGCGACGCCGAGGCGGTCGACTGTTATTCAAACGTGCTTTCAGGCGTGGTGAAGCTCACGAAGAGCCTTTCGGACGGCCGCCAGCAGATCGTCGGTCTCCAGTTCGCGCCGGATTTTCTGGGACGGCCCTTCAAGATGAAAAGCGCGATCAATGCGGAAGCGGCAACAGCTGTCTCGCTATGCTCGTTTCCGAGAGCGGCCATCGAACGGATGATGAAGGAATCACCGGAATTTGTGCATCGCCTGCTCAAGCAGGCGCTGAACGAACTCGACGAGGCACGCGAATGGATGGTGACTCTGGGGCGCAAGACCGCACCGGAGAAGGTGGCGAGCTTTCTCCTCATGATCGCCCGGAACATCGGTTCCAGTGTTGACCCGGCGGCTAGGTCGGCGTGCTTCGAGCTGCCGATGACGCGTGCCGACATCTCTGATTTCCTTGGAATTACAAACGAGACCGTGAGCCGTCAGCTGACCAGCCTGAGAATGGACGGCGTGATTCGGATCGAGAACAACCGCCGTGTCACCGTGGACAGCATGAGCCGGCTGGAACGGCGCTGCGGCGGCCGAGGCGCAACCGCCCTTTGAATGACACCGAAGCTGCATGGCCTACGTCACTTACTTCGTTCGGGGCAGGGCATGCTCGCGTTGGGCTTAGAAGAAGTCGCATAGCGATAGCCCGCTCTCCATCCGATCGGATGAGCCAGGTGCGTTTCGGCCAACTCGTCGGCGAAGCATCCATCCTCGAGGTGCTCGACGTGCAACCGGCTGTTCCAGGCAGGATCGCACTCGGCCGAAGTCAATACGCCTCATACGCTGGGGAAAATTGCCGTTCCCCCGAATCATGAATGTCACGAAGGCAGCGCAACGCTGGCGCTGGCTGTCCCAAGGCATTGAAACGATCGACGTTCGGCAAGGCATCGGCCTACTTTCCAGCGTCACAGAAGGCGCGCTTCCGACACGCCCGCGATCGCCTCCATACCCGGCCAGACCGGGGACGCCGGGCCTGTCCATAAGCGTGGCGGCCGGTGCTGCGCTTCCACATTCGATCGCCACAGTCTGATCGCACCGAACTCGATGCTGCTCGAAGCAAAATCGTGCGGCTCTGACATGGATCAGGGCGAGCAGGCCACGGCTGCGCAATAAGGCACTGCGGTTTGGCGCCCGCCGGAATCGGAAATCGGGGCTTGCGATGAAATTCGGCACAGAGATCGTCCTTCTAAGCCTGTTTGCGTTTGCGGCCCTGGTGGCTGCCGGCTTCGGCGTAGATGAACCTTTTCGGCGGCATATGTGGGTTTTGTTCTTCGCCGTGGCTGGCTTCACTGCGATTCTGTTGCGCAACACGGAGTTCAAGCCGGCAGTTCCGATCGACCCCGCCGCTTACATGGATGGGCCGATCCGCTACGGTGCCATCGCCACCGTATTCTGGGGCGTCGTCGGCATGCTGGTCGGCGTGGTCATCGCCCTGCAGCTCGCCTACCCGGATCTCAACATCCAGCCCTGGTTCAATTTCGGCCGACTGCGGCCGCTGCACACATCCGGTGTTGTGTTCGCTTTCGGCGGCAACGCGCTAATTTGCACGTCTCTCTATGTGGTGCAGCGCACGTGCCGCGCGCGTCTGTTCGGCGGCGATCTCGCCTGGTTCGTGTTCTGGGGCTATCAGCTGTTCATCGTCATGGCGGCAACCGGCTACCTGCTCGGTATCACCGAGAGCCGCGAATACGCCGAGCCCGAATGGTATGTGGACCTGTGGCTGACCATTGTATGGGTCGCCTACCTCGCCCTGTTCCTCGGCACGATCCTGAAGCGCAGGGAACCGCACATCTACGTCGCCAACTGGTTCTATCTGTCCTTCATCGTGACGATCGCGATGTTGCATGTGATCAATAACCTATCGATGCCCGTGTCGTTCGTGGGTTCAAAGAGCTATTCAGCGTTTTCCGGTGTCCAGGATGCCTTGACGCAGTGGTGGTACGGCCACAACGCCGTCGGCTTCTTCCTCACCGCTGGCTTCCTCGGCATGATGTATTATTTCGTGCCCAAGCAGGCCAACCGACCGGTCTATTCATACCGGCTGTCGATCGTCCACTTCTGGGCTTTGATCTTTCTCTACATCTGGGCCGGTCCGCACCACCTCCACTACACCGCCCTGCCGGACTGGGCCCAGACGCTCGGCATGGTGTTCTCGATCATGCTCTGGATGCCCTCGTGGGGCGGCATGATAAACGGCCTGATGACGCTCTCGGGCGCCTGGGACAAGCTGCGCACCGACCCGATCATCCGTATGATGGTGATGGCCATCGCCTTCTACGGAATGTCGACCTTCGAAGGCCCGATGATGTCAATCAAGGCCGTCAACTCGCTCTCGCACTACACCGACTGGACCATCGGTCACGTCCATTCGGGCGCGCTCGGATGGGTTGGCATGATCTCGTTCGGCGCGATCTATTTCATGGTCCCGAAGTTATGGAACCGCGACCGGCTTTATTCGCTGCGGCTCGTCAACTGGCACTTCTGGCTGGCGACGCTTGGGATCGTCGTTTACGCGGCGGTGATGTGGGTGTCCGGCATCATGCAGGGCCTGATGTGGCGCGAATACAACGAGCAGGGCTTCCTGGTCTACTCCTTCGCCGAAACCGTCGCCGCCATGCATCCCTACTACATCATGCGTGCCATCGGCGGCGCGATGTATCTGTCGGGCGCCCTCATCATGGCCTGGAACATCGCCATGACCATCCTCGGCTACCAGCGCGAGGAGGATCCGATGCCGCGCTCCATCCCCGCCCTCCAGCCTGTGCGATCAGGAGCCAGAAAATGGGCCTGATGGACAGACACGCGGTCATCGAGAAGAACGCCACACTTCTTCTCCTCGGGTCCCTGCTGGTCGTAACCATCGGCGGTATCGTCGAGATCGCGCCGCTCTTCTATCTCGACAACACCATCGAGAAGGTCGAAGGCATGCGGCCCTATTCGCCGCTCGAGCTCGCCGGGCGCAACATCTATGTGCGTGAGGGCTGTTACCTCTGCCACAGCCAGATGATAAGGCCGTTCCGCGACGAGGTCGAGCGCTATGGGCATTACAGCCTGGCGGCCGAGTCGATGTACGACCACCCGTTCCAGTGGGGCTCGAAGCGCACCGGGCCGGATCTCGCCCGGGTCGGCGACCGCTACTCGAACGGATGGCACGTCCAGCATCTCACCGAGCCGCGTTCGGTGGTGCCGGAATCGATCATGCCGAGCTACGCGTTCCTGAAGGACATGCCAATCGAGGTGAAGGATTTCTCGACGCATCTGATCGCCAACAGCCGTGTCGGTGTGCCCTATTCAGACGACATGATCGCTCATGCCAATGCCGATCTCATGGCGCAGGCCGATGCGAATGCCGATACATCGGGCCTGGAGAGACGCTATCCGAAGGCCAAGCTTGGGGACTTCGACGGCGATCCGCAGCAGGTCACCGAAATGGATGCGCTGGTCGCCTATCTCCAGATGCTCGGCACGCTGGTCGATTTCAGGACCTATGACGAAGCCGCCGGTTACCGCTGAGGAGAATGGCGATGACCTACAATTTCATGCGGGAGTTTGCCGACAGCTGGGGCCTGCTTGCCATGGCACTTTTCTTCCTCGGATGCGTTGCCTTTGCATTTCGTCCCGGCAGCCGCAGGCAAGCCGAGAGAGCCGCTCACATTCCTCTCAAGGACGACTGATCATGGGCAGCGAGCATATCGACGAGGTTTCGGGCATCTCGACGACCGGCCATGAGTGGGACGGCATCAAGGAACTCAACAACCCGCTTCCGCGCTGGTGGGTCATCACCTTCTACATCACCATTGCCTGGGCGATCGGCTACACCGTCGTCTATCCGGCATGGCCGATGCTGACTTCCGCGACCAGGGGTGTGCTGGGGTATTCGAGCCGCAAAGACGTCAAGAATGAACTGGCGGCGGCCGAAGTGGCCAAGGGCAAATATGTCGCTGCCATTCAGGCGAAGACCGTCTCCGAGATTACTGCCGACGATACACTACGCGAATTCGCGGTCGCCGCAGGTGGCGCCGCGTTCAAGGTCAATTGCGTGCAGTGCCATGGCTCGGGCGCTCAAGGGTCCAAGGGTTTTCCCAACCTAAACGACGACGATTGGCTGTGGGGTGGCAACGCCGAACAGATCCAGCAGACGATTGCGCACGGCATCCGCTTCGCATCAGACCCGGATACGCGCCTGTCGGAAATGCCTGCTTTTGGCGACATCATCACGACGGATCAGATCAAGCAGGTCGGCGCCTATGTCGCAAGCCTCTCCGATCCTGTTCAGGACACAAGCCTGATCGAACTCGGCGCCAATGTTTTCGCCGAGAATTGTGCGGCCTGTCATGGTGAGAATGCAAAGGGCAACAGGGAGCTCGGCGCACCCGACCTGACCGACGCGATCTGGCTTTACGGGTCTGGCGAAACAGCCATCGCCGCGCAGGTCCGCGCCCCGAGGCATGGCGTCATGCCGGCCTGGATCGGGCGTCTCGGCGAGATCAAGGTCAAGGAACTCGCGGTCTATGTCCATTCGCTTGGCGGCGGAGAATAGGAACGCAAGCCTATTCTCGTCCTCCCCCCAACCGCCAAGCGACGAGGCCCGGCGCGAGCCGGGCCTCGGCATCATCCAGAAACCGATGGGTCGGGCTTCCGGCGAAATCGTCGCTGGTGACTGGAGCTTCTCGTGCTCGATAACACGCAAATAGAACGGCTCGAAGCCGATGCGGTCAACTCCGCCAAGACCCGTCAGCCGCTCTATGCCGGACGCAAGAAGATCTTCCCGAACCGGGCTTCTGGCAGTTTCCGCCGCTTCAAGTGGTCGGTGATGGCAATCACGCTGGGGATCTACTACCTGACCCCCTGGCTGCGGTGGGATCGCGGGCCATTTGCCCCTGACCAGGCCGTGCTGGTCGATCTTGCCAACCGCCGCTTCTACTTCTTCTTCATCGAGATATGGCCGCAGGAATTCTACTACGTCGCCGGCCTGCTGGTCATGGCCGGTGTCGGCCTTTTCCTGATCACATCCACCGTCGGCCGGGCCTGGTGCGGCTATACGTGCCCGCAGACCGTGTGGGTCGATCTGTTTCTGGTCGTCGAGCGAGCCATCGAGGGCGACCGCAACGCGCGCATCAAGCTCGATGCCGGTCCCTGGACTGCACGCAAACTCGTGCCGCGAACATCGAAACACGCCATTTGGCTGGTCATAGGGGTGCTGACCGGCGGCGCCTGGATTTTCTATTTCGCCGATGCGCCGATGCTGCTTGGGGAACTCTTCACCGGCACCGCCGCCCCCGTCGCCTACATCACCGTCGCCGTGCTGACGGCGACGACCTATACGTTCGGCGGGCTGATGCGCGAGCAGGTCTGCACCTACATGTGCCCATGGCCGCGCATCCAGGCGGCCATGCTCGACGAGAATTCCCTCACCGTCACCTATAATGACTGGCGCGGCGAACCGCGCTCGCGTCACGCCAAGAGGGTCCTTGCCGCCGGGCAGCCCGTCGGCGACTGCGTCGACTGCAATGCCTGTGTCGCGGTGTGCCCGATGGGGATCGACATTCGTGATGGCCAGCAGCTTGAATGCATCACCTGCGCGCTCTGCATCGATACCTGTGACGGTATCATGGACAAGCTCGGCAGGGAGCGCGGACTGATTTCCTATGCGACGCTGGCCGACTACAACGCCAATGTGATGCTGGCGACCCCGGGCGGCTCCGGTTCAGTCAACCCGTCACTGGTCAGGAGCGCTGACGGCCTGTTCTCCGACAAGGTGGCCCGTTTCCATATTCGCAAGATCTTTCGCCCGCGCACCTTCATCTACATGGGCGTCTGGTCGGCGGTCGGTCTCGCGCTGCTCTATTTGCTGCTGACCCGCGAACGGCTCGAATTGAATGTCCTGCACGATCGCAACCCGCAGTTCGTGACGCTGTCCGACGGTTCGATCCGCAACGGCTACACCGTCAAGCTGCTCAACATGATCCCCGAACCAAGAACGATCATTGTCACGATGCAGGGCCTGCATGGAGCCGAAATGAGCGTTGTCGGCATCGACCTGCCGGCGGATCGCTCCTTCGCCGTCCCGGTCGAACCCGACCGGCTGAAGATGCTCAAGGTTTTCGTGCGTCAGCCGGCAGATCAGGTTCGGGGTGCAGCGCAAAGCTTCAAGTTCCGGGTCGAAAACAAGGCAACGTTCGAGTCGGACGAATATACGGCCACTTTCAACGCACCGGAGAGCGCCAGATGAGCGACACCTCGCGACAATCCCGCGAATTCACCGGCAGGCATATGCTGTTCACCATCCTTGGCTTCTTCGGCGTGGTCATAGCGGTCAATCTGACGATGGCGACGCTCGCCAACACGAGCTGGACCCGCCTTGTCGTCGAAAACACCTATGTGGCGAGCCAGCAATTCAACAAAAAGGCCGAGCAAGGGCGCGCTCAGGCGGCCCTCGGCTGGACTGGCAAACTGACCATCGCAGGCGGTGAGGTCCGCTACAGCCTCACCGATGCTGTCGGCAAGCCGGTTGCCTTGCATGGCGTCAAGGTGCTGTTCCGTCATCCCGCCTACGAGGCCGAGGACAAATCCGTCACTCTTGAGGCTGCCTCCGGTCAGATATTCGCCGCGCACCACACGCCCAAGGATGGCCTCTGGATCGTCGAAATCGACGCCGATGCGAGCCTTGCGGAACCCTATCGCGACGTTCGCCGGATCATGATTTCCCACGGGGCGCTGCAATGAGCTGCTGCGCGCCAGGCGCCCAAATGGCATTGGACCTGGAAAAGGTCACACTGGTCCTGCCTTCTGGCCAGGAAATCAGACTGGCGAGCCGCTCGATTGGCGAAAATCTTCGCCAGACCGACCTCTCGGTGCCGGCTGTGCATTGTGCCGCCTGCATCCAGACGATCGAGACGGCGATCGGCAAGCTAGATCGCGTCGAAGGCGCTCGTGTCAATCTTTCGACGAAACGTGTTTCGGTCCGGTGGCGCGGCGAGGAGGTTCCGCCATTCGTCGCCACACTTGGACGGCTGGGCTATGGCGCGCACCTGTTCGATCCCGAGGCTGACGGGAAGGACAAGACGCTCTCGGAACTGATCCGCGCCGTCGCGGTCGCCGGCTTTGCGGCGGGCAACATCATGCTGCTATCAGTCTCCGTCTGGTCCGGCGCGCAAGGCGCGACCCGCGACCTGTTCCATTGGGTCTCGGCCTTGATTGCCATTCCTGTGCTCGCTTTCGCCGGCGGCATCTATTTTCGCTCGGCCTGGAATGCGCTACGCCACAGCCGCATGAACATGGACGTGCCGATCGCGGTCGGGGTATCGCTCGCTTACGCCATGAGCCTCTACGAGACGATCAACCATGGCGACCATGCTTATTTCGACGCGTCGGTGTCGCTGCTGTTCTTTCTGCTGATCGGCCGCACGCTGGATCACGTGATGCGGGAACGAGCACGGACGGCCGTAAACGGACTGGCTCGGCTGGCGGCGCGCGGCGCCATGGTGCTGCGCGAGGATGGTTCGCGCGACTACTTGCCGGTTGGCGAGATCGAACCAGGAATGGAGCTCTTGATCGCGGCCGGCGAGAGGATGCCCATCGACGGCAGGATCATTGGCGGGGCGTCGGATCTCGACTGTTCCCTGGTTTCCGGGGAAAGCACGCCCAGAACGGTGGGCCCGGGGGCGCAGGTCCAGGCCGGTACACTCAATCTCACCGGTCCGCTGACCATCGAGGCGACGGACGCCGCGAAGGATTCATTCCTGGCCGAAATGGTTCGGCTGATGGAAGCGGCAGAGGGCGGCCGCGCCCGCCATCGCAGGATCGCCGATCGCGTCTCCGCGCTCTATGCCCCCGTGGTCCACCTCACCGCCTTTGTGACGTTCCTCGGCTGGATGGCGGCGACCGGCGACTGGCACCGGGCAATAACAATCGCGATCGCCGTTTTGATCATTACATGCCCGTGTGCGCTCGGTCTCGCCGTGCCGATCGTGCAGGTGGTCGCTGCGCGGCGGCTGTTTGAAAGCGGCGTCATGGTCAGGGACGGCTCCGCCATGGAGCGCCTGGCGGGGATCGACACGGCATTGTTCGACAAAACCGGCACGCTTACGCTCGGACTGCCCAGGCTGATCAATGCGCCGTCCATCGATCCGACGATGCTCGCCATGGCGGCCGAGATGGCAGCGCATTCCCGCCATCCCTTTTCGAAGGCAATCGCTGGCAATGCAGCCTTTGCCGGCCAGCCGAAACTCGCGTCCGTCAGCGAGCATCCGGGCTTCGGCATCGAAGCCATCGCCGAGGGCAGTACCTGGCGGCTGGGTCGCCGCGGATGGGGTGAGTGGAAAGCCCGGACCGGCGGCGAAGGCAAACAAGGCTATGGCGGAACCGTTCTGACGAAGGACGGGGTCATTGTCGCGACTTTCGATTTCGAGGATGAGCTGCGTGCCGATGCCAAGGCGGCCATCGAGCAACTGAACGGCGCCGGCGTGTCGGTGGAGATGCTGTCGGGCGACACAGAAGCTGCCTGCGGCGAAGTCGCGGAAGCACTGGGCGTCGAGCGCTTCGTTCCCGCGTTGCTTCCCTCCGGGAAGGTCGAACACGTCGAAGCATTGACGCGAACTGGCCACAAGGTGCTGATGGTCGGCGATGGGCTCAACGACACGCCTGCATTGGGCGCCGCACACGTTTCGATAGCTCCCGCCACGGCGGCGGATATCGGTCGCAACGCCGCGGATTTCGTGTTCCTGCGTAAAAGTCTTCTGGCGGTCCCACTTGCTTTAGACATTTCGCGGAAGGCCGGACGGCTGATCCGGCAGAACATCGCCATCGCGATCGTTTACAATGGCATCGCCGTGCCGGTCGCCATTCTGGGGCACGTTACGCCACTGATCGCGGCGGTCGCGATGTCCGCCTCGTCCCTCCTGGTCATCGGCAATGCGCTACGCCTGCAAGGTTTCGTGTCAAATGCATCGGTGCAAGATGCCCGACATGACAGGCGCTCCGACATTGGCGCACTGGCACAATCCTCATGACGACGCTCGCCTACCTCATACCTGTGGCCCTGTTCCTCGGAGCGCTTGGGCTGGCGGGGTTCCTGTGGGCCTTGAGGAGCGGCCAATATGAAGATCTCGATGGCGCCGCCGAGCGGATCCTGATCGACCGCGACGAGCCACGCAGTTGACCCAGCCTGCCCTGCGAGGACTCGCTCGAATATTTTCCGCGGTTGCTTCGCGTCATGCCGATTTCGGCGCGCGACGGGTGCGAACGGATCAGCCAGAATACGTTGCCGAACTTTCGGCCAGGAAAGGGCCGCACCGAACGGGAAGCCGGCCATTTCATGATGACCTGACCAGACCATGGCGTGGCGATCGACCAGTCGACCGTGAACCCGCCGTTGCCGCGTTTATCGAGCCTGGTTGATCCACATCAGGGTTATCTCTTCATCGGCATGGTTTCATTGAGCATTTTTGAACGGAGAACGGATGTCTAACGGACGGTTAGGTCGCGTGGAGACGCTTGGGGAGATGAGCCGCAAACCGTGGATCGATTGCGATGCGTTCCAGTGCCCTTCGTCGCAGATAGCCGACGCAATGGCGGCACGCTGATGGCCGGCTCTGTCGATAGATTCGACGTTATTGTGGTCGGAGCCGGGCCGGTCGGACTTTCCTTCGCCGCGTCGCTTGCCCAGAGCCGACTCAAGGTGGCAGTGGTTGAACGGCAGTCGCTCGAAAGCCTGGCGAATCCGGCTTTCGACTGTCGCGAGATCGCGCTGACCCACGCATCGGTTGGAATCCTTCGCGAGCTCGGCGCCTGGGATGCCATCCCCGCTTCGGACAAATCACCGCTACAAGGCGCGCGCGTGCTCAACGGATCGAGCCCTTTCGCCCTGAGCTTCGACTCTCCCAGCGGATCTGGGGAACCACTCGGAATTCTGGTCCCAAATTTTCGGATCCGCGACGCCCTGTTCAAGCTTGTCCACTTCCAGGATCATGCCCAGCTGCTGTGCGGCCGCTCGGTCGTCAATGCAACAACCAGCCACAAAGAAGCAGTCATAAGGCTCTGTGATGGCAGGCAATTGGCCGCTCGGCTGCTCGTTGCAGCGGATTCGCGTCTGTCCGCGACGCGCGACCTGCTCGGCATTGGGGCCGACATCAATCGGCTTGGCAACTCCATGCTGATTTGCCGGGTGAGGCACGAGCGCGCCCATCACCAGATCGCGGTCGAATGGTTCGATCACTATCAGACGATAGCGATGTTGCCGCTCATGGAAGGCGTGTCGTCGCTGCTTCTCACGTTGCGCTCAAACGAGGCCGACAGACTGCTTGCTCTCGACGACGATTTGTTCCTGATGGAATTGACGAACCGTTGTCGAGGACGCCTCGGAGAGATGACCTTGGCAAGCACCCGCCATGCCTATCCGCTGGTCACGACCTGGGCGCACAAGTTCTGGGCTCCGAGTGCGGCACTGATCGGCGATGCTGCCCTCGGCATGCACCCGGTGACCGCGCATGGCTTCAACATCGGCCTCAGCGGCCAGAAGCAACTCGCCGATGGAATCCTGGCGGCATGTCGTGAGCGCCGCGACATTGCTGATCCTGACATGCTCGGCAGATACGAAAGCCGGCTGCGTCTGTCGGCGGCACCGCTCTATCATGCTACGAATGTACTTGTCGCTCTCTACTCAGGCGAGCACCCGACGGCACGGCTTGCAAGACATGCGGGGCTTCGCTTTGCCCAATATCTTCCCTTTATCCGCCATGGCATTTCGGCCATGCTCAGGCGGTGAATCGCAGGCAGCGCTGCCGCTCTGGAACGCTATCTCGGCCCGGCTTCCTTTTGTCTCTGACGTTGCCGATCCTGGCATGATTCGGATCAAGAACGCGCGCGGACGAGACCTTGATGATCAGCCGGCAATCCTCAGAGCAGACCTGCGACCCGAAGCCATGGTGAGCGCACTGGTTACCCCCGCTGGATAGTTAACCCGTCCTTCAGTGGGCCTGCGTAAGCTTGTCCTCGCGAACAACGATGGGAGCAAGCTGGTCCGTCCATGGCCCCGAAGAAAGTAGATACGCTGGAGGCCAAAATCCGTCAGGATCAGCTTGCTGACCTGAGGACCGGCCTCTTCGTGTCGATGCCGATAAGCGGTATCCTGTCAGGCCTGATTTGGGCGGTGCACGCCCTTTCTGGCAGCGGCTTTGCCGCTGCAATCTGGTTCCTGGTCGTCAATGCGATAAATGCCGCCCGCCTTGCACTCGCGCGTTATCAGCTAAAGGAAACGGGGCGCCATGACGGTTTAGTGGGGGTTTTGCCGCGGCTTCGCTGGTTTGGCATCCTTGCTCTTCTGGCAGGGTTTGCCTGGTCCTTCCTGGCCGTCCTGACTGTTGGATACACGACACCTCAAGCACCGCTGCATCTGGTCATTCTGGCGGGCATTTCCGCTGGTGCGGTTACATACGGCAGTTCGTATGCCGCGGCGGCGACCAACTTCATCACACCTCCGCTCCTCATCACGGTGGGTTGCCTTTTGGCGAAAGGCAATTTTGAAGACTACATTCTGGCTTTTACCGTTCTGCTCTTCATGGGCGGCCTGGTTCGAGCTTCGTTTGTTGGGCAAGCACGGTTCCGCGAAGCGAGCCGCCTGAGGCATGAGGCCGAGCGGCTTGCGGCGGAGATGAAGGCCAGTTCCAGGCAGGACCACCTGACGGCCCTTCTCAACAGGCGTGGCCTCGAACACGCTATCGGACGGTTCGAGACCGCGGATAGTCCCTTCGTGGCAATGCTGATTGATCTGGACGGGTTCAAATCCGTCAACGATACCTACGGTCACAGGACCGGTGATGAACTGCTTGTCAGGATCGCGCGCCGCATAGAGGAGGAAGCACCGGAAGGCTCAACGCTCGCTCGTATCGGCGGCGATGAATTCGTGCTGTTTTTTCCTTCAACGAGGGTTTCGCTTTCTGCCAGTGATCTCGCCTCCAATATCATAGCCAAAATTGCCCGCCCCTATATCGAGGTCGCGTCCGTCCGTGTCGGGGCATCGATAGGAATATACTTGGCGCAGACGCCGGGCCTGACCGAAATGTTGTTGCGGGCGGATATCGCCCTTTATACGGCCAAGCGTCGTGGCAGGAACGAATTTTGCCTGTTCGATGCCGAACTCGACAGGGAACTGCAACGCCGCCAGTCCGTCGAACGGGACCTTCATTCGGCGATAAAGACGAGAAGCTTGCAACCTTGGTTCCAGCCGATCGTGAAACTCGACACCGAGGCCGTGGTCGGTTTTGAAGCCTTGCTGAGGTGGTCCCATCCGACTCATGGTGCCATCTCTCCACCCGAAATCATCACAGCTGCACGCGAAACCGGTATGCTTCAGCTGCTGACGCAAACCGTATTCGCCGACTGTTGTGCTTTTATCGACGGCTTGGTGAAAGCTGACTGTCGTGATCTCCGTGTGGCGATGAATGTTTCACCGCGCGAACTGGAAGCCGGCGATATCGATGACATGGTTCTGGATGGTCTGGCGGCAAGAGCTCTGCCTGCAACAATGTTCGAGATCGAGATTACCGAAGAATCCCCGGTGGACCCGGACAGAGTGGATGAAAAGCTCGGACGGCTTTCACATGCCGGCATTTCCATCGCGCTCGATGACTTCGGCACCGGCTTTTCCACGTTGGCATCGCTCAAGGACAGTCGGATACGCAAGGTGAAAATAGACCAGGGCTTCATTCGCGGCTTGGCCAAATCCCGAGAGGACCGACTGCTTGTCAAATCGGTCATCGATCTCGGTAACATGCTCGGGATCGAGGTCATGGCCGAGGGCGTCGAAACAGAGGCGGATCGGCAAACCCTGCACAAGCTTGGCTGCAGGACCGCTCAGGGCTTCCTGTTCTCGAAGGCGGTGCCTCTGAGCCAAGCACTAGAAATGGCAGTCAAACAGCACGCGAACCAGTTGTGACCGCTCCAGCCGCGCTGTCTCTCGCGGCCGTGCGCTCATGAATGGCGAGTATCTGAACTTCCTTGTTTGAAGAGCATGACAATCCGTGCTGTGCGTCAGCCGGCGAACAGTTCCTTGTAGCCAGTCGTCACCATCCAGTTCGCCCGGTCGATATGGCTGCGAAGAGCCTTGCGGGCGCGGACCGGTTCAAGGGCCGGGTCGATGCCGAGAATGAGATCAGCCATCTCCTCTTCGCTGGCATTGTCGGCGCAGGCATCCAGGATCCTCAGGTAGATCGTGAAATGCTCCCTGTCGTAGCTCGTGAGGTTCTCCGACCAGGGGACTTCGTCGCACAGAGTTGAGTTTCGAGTCTCATCTGTTCCCATTGATCGATTCATGCCTGCGAACCTCGCCTGTTGAGCGCCCGCAGCATATCCCAAAATGGGATAATCCGAAACCGGGATTAGTCGCTGATCCGGTCTTTACCCGACCGGTTCGCCTACATGCCCAAGTCTCTTCGATCGCCCCGCCACCAGCGGTTTCTGGCCCAGCTGGTTTCCCTGCGCAAGGCCAAAGGCCTGACTCAGGCGCAGGTGGCCGAGAAGCTTGATCGTCCCCAATCCTTCGTGGCCAAGTACGAGGGTGGAGAGCGTCGTCTCGACGTCATCGAGTTTCTCGACTTAACTGCGGCGCTTGACGCTGATCCGTGCGAGATTCTGTCCAGCCTGCGGTCCTAACGGGCGCCCGCGCGCCTAACGGCTCGCGCCGGTGCTGTGAACCGAGCGCGCTTTTCTTCGGCAAGCTGCCATTCCGCTGCGGGTGGTCTTTACCAGGCCATGCCGATGTAGGATGATAATCCTAGGTGGGGCGATTCCTCAACGGAGATCGCAATGGCTAGGACCAAACTTTCCAAGCAGCTTTCACAGGCTGAAATCGACCGCTTTCTGGCGGAGGCGGAACGGCTGCACAAGAGCATCGTCCAGCCGCTTCTATCACCCAGCAGCAACCATTACCTGGCTCTCCAACGCACCCATGACGCGCTGTTAAAGACGGTGAAGGATATCACGGGTAAGGATGCGCCGTTCATTCAATGGTTCGGAACAGGGCCGGTGAATTAGACCAGACTTATAGACTCCAGGCTGCAAACGTCGCATTCTCTCTTCGGGGAGAAGGGGCGTGGGCAACCATCGCTATCAAGACAATCGGTACAACCGTCGCAGGTATGGCGAGCGCCATCGTTCGAAGGACGTTCCGTTGTGGGCAAAGATCGTTGCTGGTGGAACAATCCTGGCTGGCTTTCTTGCCTTCGAAATCGGCCCTGCCGCTGTCGGCTGCAACATCAAAGCCAATATCAGCTACAACACGGGCGAGCGAATCTATCATGTTCCCGGACAGGAATATTACTGGGAGACGCGCATCAACCTGTTGAAAGGCGAGCGCTGGTTTTGTTCGGAGGAAGCCGCGCGCAAGGCTGGGTGGCGGAAGTCTCGGGTCTGAGCGTCCGTGGTAAATGCTTGCGAAAATGCTGCATCGCACATGTTTTCGGTGCAGCATTCATTTGAAGTATTTATCGCGATCCGTTCGAAAAATCTGTCCAGCCTGCCGTCCTGGCGGGCGCCCGCGCGCCTGACGACGCGCACCAGGTGCTCGTGAACCGAGCCCGCTTTTCTTCGGCAAGCTCAGGCGGTCTCGGCCATTCGGCTTCGCCCCTTGGCGTGGGCAGCCCTTCGGGCTGTGACGGCCGCCGCCCTTGCGGGCGGCGCGGTTTGTCTGTTGGCCTTTCCCGGTGGCGCGGGGTCGGCGGCACTCCCTTCTAGGCCCGCCGCGGCAGCCCGCAACCCTTCGCTGCCGCTCAGGGTCCTGCTCTTCGTTCCGGTCCTTCGGATGCGGTCCGCCTACCACGGCGGGCCTTTCCGGTCGCGACTCGCCGCCCACCCCGCTTCCGGGGAAAGGCGCGGCGATTGGCGAGCGGAGGATGAGACGATGCATGCAAACAGCAAGCGTTGTGCCAGCACAGAGGCTGGCGCAGGCAAGGGCGGGCGCCCCGGCGCCAGCCTTTATCAGGAGATCACCGACCGGATCATTGCCGAGCTGGAGCGCGGCACCGTGCCATGGGTCAAGCCATGGGGCAGCGCAAAGGCAGGCCTTGGCCTGCCGAGGAATGCATCCTCTGGGCGCACCTATTCCGGCATCAATATCCTCATCCTGTGGGGCGCGGTCATCGAGCGCAGCTATCCCAGCCAGAACTGGCTCACCTTCCGGCAGGCGCTCGTGCTTGGCGGCAATGTCAGGAAGGGCGAGCGCGGCACGACCATCGTGCATGCCGACCGCTTTGTCCCCAAGGACGAGAAGGAGCGCGCACGCCACGAGGGCGATGAACCACAGGCCGTGCCTTTTTTGAAGCGCTTCACCGTCTTCAATGTCGCGCAGTGCGATAATCTTCCGGAACACCTCTATGCCGCCGCCGAGCCGCTGCCTCAGTGCGAGATCGTGCCGCGGGCCGAGACGCTCATTCGCGCCAGCGGTGCGGATTTCAGGGTCCGCGGCGATCGCGCTTTCTACATGCCGGGCAGCGACCACATTCAGGTGCCGCCGCAGCCGGCGTTCCATCACCAGATCGACTATTACCGGACCTGCTTTCACGAGCTTGGCCACTGGACCGGCCACCCAACGCGGGTTGCTCGCGACCTCTCCGGCTCGTTCGGCTCCAAGGCTTACGCGCGTGAAGAATTGGTCGCCGAAATCACTGCCGCCTTCGTCTGCAGCAACCTCGGTATCGAGCCGACCGTGCGTCATGCCGATTACATCGGCTCATGGCTAAAGGTGCTGCGCGAGGACAACCGCGCGATCTTCCGTGCCGCCAGTCTTGCCTCCAAGGCCGCCGATTTCCTGCTTGGCCTTCAGGCCGATGCCGAAGGCGAGGCGCAGGAAGGGATTGCGGCATGACGATGCGCGATCCTCAACTGACCGCGACCGAGCCGACGCCGCCAGGCGAGCAGATGCTCATTCCCGTGTCCGGCCGATCACCACGCGCGATCGGCTCAGCCTCCTGATGGACGCGCCGATGCGTCCGCGCGCGGCGCAAAAGCCGCTCGATATCGGCCTCTTCGATGAAGCCAGCAGAAATCAACTCGACCTGTTCTGACACAGTCTTTCCATGATCCTGATCACCGATCCACTGCGCGCACGACTGCTCGCCAATGGCGCCGCCGACGCCGACGTCGACCATTTTCCCGTTGTGAAACTGTTTAATCCGACAGGTGCCGCGACGTGGCTTTTGACCGAACTCGACGCCGATGGCGACACGCTGTTCGGCCTTTGCGATCTCGGCTTCGGCTTCCCCGAACTCGGCAGCGTCAGTCTGGCCGAGCTTGCATCCGTAAAAGGTCCGCTTGGCCTCGGCATCGAGCGTGACCTGCATTTCCAGGCGCGCTTTCCGCTCTCCGTCTATGCCGAAGCCGCCCGCATTTGCGGCCACATCACCGAGGCCGAGCGACTTCTGCGGCAGGCAGCAGAGGCCCTTTCAAAGCCCCATTCCGAGCTTCCGCCCGACACGGCGGAACAGCAGCGCCGATAGGCGCAAAAACCGTCCCGCCGCGCCGGCCTTCGGCCTCTGCGGCGGGGACAACCTCAACCAAAGCGAAAGGAGAGTAACCATGCAGCTTGCCCACATTCCCTTGGATCAGCTCAACATTTGCGCGCTCAACATGCGCCATGGAAAACGCGCGCCCGACATATCCGACATCCTGCCCTCCGTGCGTGCGCGCGGCGTGCTGGTGCCTCTCCTTGTGCGGCCGAACGGCCAGCCGGAAACCTTCGAGATCGTCGCCGGCAGGCGGCGCTATTTCGCCGCGAAATCGCTTGCCGACGAGCGCGGCGAAGGCGATCCCTTGCCCTGCGCCATCATGGAGGACGGTGACGACGCCGATGCGCTGGAAGCCTCGCTGATCGAAAACCTCGCCCGCCTCGATCCTGACGAAGTATCGCAATGGGAGACGTTTTCGCGGCTCGTCAGGCAAGGCCGCACCGTTCCGGACATCGCTGCGACCTTCGGCATCACTGACCTGAAGGTCAAACGCATTCTGGCGCTTGGCTACCTCTTGCCCAAAATCCGCGAAGCCTATCGGCGCGAGGAGATCGACGCCGAGACGGCGCGCCATCTCACCATGGCGTCCAAGGCGCAGCAGAAGGACTGGCTGGCACTCTGTGCCGATCCCGATCAATACGCGCCGCGTGGCTTTCAATTGAAGCAATGGCTGTTCGGCGGCCAGTCGATTTCCACCAAGGTGGCGCTGTTTGCCATCGACGAATACCCGGCCTGATCACCTCGGACCTGTTCGGCGAGGACAGCTATTTCGCCGATGCCGACCTGTTCTGGCAAAAGCAGAACGAAGCGATTGCCGCCAGACGCGACACCTATCTCAACGACGGCTGGAGCGAGGTGGTGCTGCTGGAGCCGGGCCAGTATTTCCACCCATGGGACCACGAGAAGACCCCGAAGAAGAAGGGCGGCAAGGTCTTCATCGCGGTCACGTATCGCGGCGAGGTCGAGTGTCACGAGGGCTGGCTGTCACACAAGCAAGCCCGCCGCGCCCGCGAGGGCGGTGAGCAAGACGAAACAGCCGCCAAGCCGCCGCGCCCCGAACTCACCGGCCCGATGCAGAACTATGTCGATCTGCATCGCCATGCTGCCGTGCGTGCGGCCATGCTCGACCATCCCGCCGTGGCGCTGCGCCTCGTGGTGGCGCACGCCATCACCGGTTCCGGCTTGTGGCAGGTGCGCCGTGAGCCACAGCGCGCAGCCAACGAGACGGTGACTGCCAGCCTTGCCGGCTGCAAGGCTGAAGCTGCATTCGGCAAAAAGCGGCGCGAAGTGTTGGCCCTGCTCGGATCACCGGATGAGGATGGCGTGGTCGCCGGCGGCAATGGCGACGCCTTTGCTATCGCCGGCGTGTTCGCGCGCCTCTTGGCGCTGTGCGACGACGATGTCATGCGCGTTCTCACCCTTGTCATGGCCGAGACGTCTGCAGCCGGCAGCACCGTCATCGAGGCGCTCGGCAACCATCTGAACGTCGATATGGGCACATGGTGGCAACCGGACGATGCCTTCTTCGACCTCTTGCGCGACAAGGAAATCGCCAATTCGATGCTGGCCGAGGTCGGCGGCAAGCTGGTCGCGGACGGCAATGTCGCCGAGAAGGTCAAGACGCAAAAGAAGATCATCCGCGACTTCCTGGCGGGCGAGAATGGCCGCCTCAGGGTCGAGACCTGGCTGCCGCGCTGGATGAAATTCCCCGCCGAAAGCTACACCAGTCGCGGCGGTTTCCGCACCGCCGATCAGTGGGCACAAGTGCAGCCGCTGTTCGCGCGCCAATAGTCGATCAGGGCCCGAGCGGCGGTTCTCTCGAGTGCCGCAGCTCAGGTCGCGCGCGCCGCTCCGGGCCGCGCCGGCTGCCGATTGCTCGTCTTGTCGAGTCAGTGCCGCGCGCGAGAAATCCCGACGCCAATTCGCCCCCGTTTCGGCAGCCCTGCACCACGCCGGGTTGCTTGCCGAGGCGCCAGGCGCATGGGTCCAATTGTCCGATCGGGTTGCCGACAGAGCCCGCGCAGCCGGCGCCCTGTAATGCCGCCTGCTCGTTGTGCCGCCGATCGCGCCACCTGTCTCCATGTGTCTCAGGGACCATTCCCCTGCGGCTGGCTTGACGACCTATGGGCGGATCCGGCCCGCCCGAAACCCTCGCCAGCAGCTTTTTTCCCCGCCGCCTGCGGCGGCTTCCTCGCGCCGCTTCGCTTCAAAAAAGCTGCCCGCTCGGGTCCTCCGCTATCGCTGCGGCCGTCCCGGTTCCGGCGGTCCGGACGCGCCCATCACGGTCCGCCATCGCAGGGGAATGGTCCCCTACGAGCACCAAAGGAGACTGAAAATGACCGCGATCGGATACGTCACCAAACAGGAAAACGGCGGCTACAAGGGCCAGCTCAAGACGCTCAGTGTCCGCGCCGACATCGACATCGTGCCCAATCAGGCAAAGAGCGCCGACACCCATCCCGACTTTCGGGTGCTGACGCAAGGGGTCGAAGTAGGGGCCGGCTGGATCCGCACCGGCGAGACCTCCGGCAAGGACTATGTGAGCCTGTCGATTGCCGCCCCGGAGTTCGGCCCGCGCAAGCTCTACGCCAATCTCGGCCGCGCCGCCGGCCAGGATGATGACGACACATACGCCATCATCTGGAACCCGGTCGACTGAATCGCCTGCCTCGAGCCTCGCGCCGCAACCGGCGCGGGGCTCTTCTCAAGAAGGGGCGGCGAAAACTCGCCCCCCACTCTTCGCCCGTCCCCGAAACGATCTCGCTCGCCGATCCTCGCCTTCGCTTGTCCGTAGCGAAACGAGGATCATCATGGACGACGAAAACGAACGCGCGGCCCGCGCGAAGAAGGGCAGTCCGTTTCTCAACACCGCGCAGGCCGCCTTCTATATCGGGCTGTCCCAGCGCACGCTGGAGAAGATGCGGCTCAAAGGCGGCGGCCCGCAATTTCGCAAGCACGGCCGGTATGTCCGCTATCACATCGACGAGCTCGACGACTGGTCGAAGGGACGCGCGCAGGAGACCAGGCCCGAGGATGGCGGGCACAATTCCGGCTCGGCCGGTGAGGGAGGCCGCTCATGAGCCGGCGTCCCACTATCCGTCTGATCGGCAGCCATCTGCGGCGCATTGGGGCGCGCAAGACGATCGCCGTGGCCACAATAGGCCTCGGCCTGATCGGCTTCGCCGCTTTCGACAACCCATCGCCCTGGCTGGTGTGGAACGCCTCGGCCAGTGCGCCGGTCGGCCTCTATCGCGTCGCGTCCGGATCACCGGCTCGTGGCGATCTGGTGCTCGTCCGCCCGCCAAAACCGGTCGCCGATCTCGCCGCCGAACGCTTCTATCTGCCCAGCAATGTGCCGCTGGTCAAGCGCCTTGCCGCGCTGCCTGGCGAGCATGTCTGCGCCTTCGGCGACGCCATCATCATCGGCGGCGAGATTGTCGCGCGCCGGCTGGCAACCGACACGCAGCACCGTGCGCTGCCTTGGTGGAATGCCTGCCGCAAGCTCGCCGCCGACGAGTTTTTCCTGCTCGGCAACGATAGAAACCGCTCCTTCGACAGCCGCTATTTCGGGCCGGTGCCGGCCGAAAATATTGCCGGGAGGCTCGTGCCGCTATGGACCGAGTAACCCTCCTGATGCTCGGCATGGTCGCGATAGCGCCATGCGCCTGTTCCGCCGCGACCGACGCTCAGCCGGCCGCCATCTCCCGTGGTCCGCAGCTCCAACGATGGCAGCACTTGATAGCCGAAGCAAGCCGGCGTTTCAGCATTCCACAGCCCTGGATTTATGCCGTCATGGATGTCGAAAGCCGGGGGCAGACAATGCTGGACGGACGGCCGATCGCCTCACACGCCGGCGCTATTGGCCTCATGCAGGTGATGCCCGGCACCTACGAGGAGATGCGCGCAGAGCTTGGCTTGGGAGCCGATCCGCACGACCCTCGCGATAACATTCTGGCAGGCACTGCCTATCTGCGCGCCATGTATGACCGCTTCGGCTTTCCCGGCCTGTTTGCCGCCTATAACGCTGGGCCGGACCGCTACGAACAGCATTTGCAGCGTGGGCGACCGCTGCCCAGCGAGACGGTTTCGTATCTGGAAGAGCTCAAGGCGGCGGGGATCGCGGCCGCCGACATGGACGCGTTCACCGGCAAATCCCGTTCCGGAAAAGCGCCGGAAATCCCGTCCGGGCAGTCGCTGTTTTTCCTGCGAAACGGTGTTTCCGCGACCGATCCGAATGGCCAAATTGTGGTGCCGCTCGGATCGGAGCGAGCAAGGTCAGGCCGGCCGGATCGCTGGTGAGGGCAGGGGTACCGTGGGTCGGGGCAGGAAGGCAGGGAGGCAGGTCCGCTGAAGGCAAGATAAAGGCATCGCCTCCTGGAGCCGGCGAAGTCTTTGTCTGCACATCGTTTTTCACGGAGGCTGCCTTCAGCGTCAGGAGAGCTGCTGCCGACAAACATGTGATTTTGTTAAAGATTACTAGGAGGCTCAATGCAGGATGAAGAGTTCAAGCCGAGCCTGGGCAAAATCGGATCGCGCGGCTCGAAGGCAGGCAAGCGTTTCGCCGGCCAGATTCGCGCCGCGATCAACCGAGCCGGCGGCGGCAGCGGTCGCCGTGGCCGCTTCATCGGAAGCCGGGCGGGGCGCGGCGGGGCTGCTGCCGCCGTTCTCAGAGCGCGCGATCGCCACGCGGCGTTTCGGCAGCGGCGCGCCGTCGTCAAGGCGCGTATCGTCAAGCTGGCCGGCAAGGGTGTTGACGGGGCACGTGCACACCTTCGCTACCTCCAGCGCGACGGCGTCACCCGGGAAGGCGAGCCTGGCGAGCTCTATAGCGCCGACAGCGACCGCGTCGATGGCAAGGCGTTCATCGATCGTGCCGATGGCGACCGGCATCAGTTCCGCTTCATCGTCGCACCTGAAGACGGCATCGAGTATGCCGACCTCAAGCCGCTCACGCGGCGCCTCATGGCGCAGATGGAAGGAGACCTCGGCACCAAGCTCGACTGGGTCGCTGTCGATCATTTCAACACTGGTCATCCGCATACCCATATTATCGTCCGCGGCAAGGACGACCGCGGCGAAAATCTTGTCATCGCGCGAGACTACATCTCGTCTGGAATCCGTGAACAGGCGGCCGAGCTGGTCAGCCTCGACCTTGGCCCGAGAACGGACCGCGAGATCGAGCAACGCCTGCGCCAGGAAATGGAGCGGGAACGCTTCACCAGCATCGATCGGCAGCTGCTCCGCATGCGCGACCATGAGGGGCATGTCTCACCGGCCAGCCGAGACACGTTTCGCCAGACGCTGCACCAGGGCCGCCTGCGCAAGCTCGAGCGGATGGGTCTGGCTGAGGAAGTCGGCTCGGGCCGCTGGCGCCTTGATGGCGAGCTTGAAGCGACGCTGCGCCGCATCGGCGAGCGGGGCGACATCATCAAGACCATGCACCGCGAACTGACCGGCAAGGGGCTCGCCCGCAGTGCCGCCGACTATGTTGTCCATGATCGATCTGCAGAGCAGATGCAGCCTGTCGTTGGCCGCATCGTTGCGCGCGGCCTGGCCGACGAAATCACTGACCGCCATTACCTCGTCGTCGACGGCGTGGACGGCAAAAGCCACTATGTTGATATCGGCAAAGGCGAGGCCACCCAACCGACGCCAGAGGGCTGCATAGTGCGGGTCACGCCGAGGGACACCGGGCCAAGGCAAGTCGACCGCACAATTGCCGAGATCGCCACGGCCAATGACGCGCGCTACAGCATCGATATCCATCTCAAGCATGACCCGTCGGCCACCGAACGCTTTGCCGAAACGCACGTGCGGCGACTGGAGGCGATCCGCCGGGCGACCGGTCGTGTCGAGCGCGAGCCGGACGGCACCTGGATCGTCGCACCGGATCATCTCGACCGTGTGTCTGACTACGAGCGTAAGCGAGCGAGGGCCGAGCCTGTCACGGTTCACAAGCTCTCATCGATGCCGCTGGAGAGACAAGTCAGGTTCGACGGCGCCACCTGGCTCGATCGAGAGCTGGTTTCCGACACACCGGAGGCCTTGCACAGCTCTGGTTTCGGCCGCGATGTCCGAGAGGCGCAAGGCCGCCGACGGCAGTGGCTGATTGCGCAAGGTCTTGCTCGGGAAGAGCAGGACCGGATCGTCTATCGCGCCAACATGCTTTCGATGCTGCGTCAACGTGAGCTGAACCGTGTTGCCGGTCAACTGTCTGACGAACTCGGACTCTCGTATTCCGAAGCGCAGCCTGGTGATCGAATAGAGGGTCGATTGCGCCGCTCGATCGACCTTGCCAGCGGCAAGTACGTCATAGTCGAGAAGGCGCGCGAGTTCACGCTGGTACCATGGAGGCCAGTGCTTGATCGGTCTATTGGCAAGGAGGTGTCTGGTGTCATGGGTGGGGAGGGGATTTCATGGACCATCGGCCGGCAGAGAAGCGGACCAAGCATTTCGTGACATGACTACACAACTTCTTTTGCCCGCCTTGAAACAGGTACTCAGTCCGGACGGAGTTCGCCTGCTAATTGCCCGCGGCATTGATCTCGCGAGGGATAAATGGCTGGTCGTGCAAGACTTATCGTTCGCTCTACAAAAAGCGCCGCGATGATTCATCGTGTTCCATGATTCTGAGCCAAAACCCTCCTGCGCCACCACGGCACTCTTCCCGGTGCCACGGAAGCCGCGCCGACGACGGCGGTGCCGGCCTGGTTGCGCAGGGCTGCCGCCGACCCAAACAGTTGCGGCGCATTGAGGACATTGCAATCACTGCAGGTGCGGCCATCGGCGCGCTCGATGCGATGGTCCGCCAGCTAGAGAGGTGGGCTGGCGCCTGGTGACAGCGCCTAGGGCTTTCGGCGGCCGCGGTACGGCGAGCAGGCTCGCGGCGTCGAGGATGAAGCCGCACTTCGCGATGTTCTTCTGCTCACACGACCGGGAGACGAGTCGGCCCCACGGGCCGGATGCTTGTTGGCCGCTCACAGCGCTGAAGGCGCGGGTTGGGCGGGTGCTTCCTCGTCGTGAGTTGCGGGAAACGGGCGCAGATTTCCTTGACGGCCTTCTTTCCGGCATTGAGCGCAAGACAGGCTGGCTGATGGCTGAGCAATCCGGAGCGGAGCGGCCCTATCGGATGCAGTCGCTGAGGATGGCGTCCTGATCGTCGACGAGACGGGATTTGTGAAGAAGGGCGATCGTTCCGCCGGTGTCGCGCGTCAGTACTCGGGAACGGCGGGGCGGATCGAGAACAGCCCGGTCGGCGTGTTCTTGGCTTACGCGAGCCGCTACGGCCAAGCGCTGGTCGATCGTCGCCTTTATCTGCCGGAGAGCTGGACAAGGGATCGGGCGCGATGTGCCAGAGCGTCGATCCCGGAGATGGTCGAGTTTGCGACCAAGCCAAAGATGGCGCGCGCCATGGTCGAGGCGGCGCTCGATGCCGGCGTCCCGTGCGCTTACGTTCTGGGCGACGCTGTCTACGGGGCGGACAGCAGCCTTCGCCGGATGCTGGAAGCTCGCGAGCAGCCCTATGTCTTGGCGGTTCGAGGCGCTCACTTCATGCGCCGGGGAGGGGATCGTCTGTTTGAGGAAACCTCGCCCGAGGAACTGGCCAGCGAGTTCGAGCCCGACGACTGGGCCTGTCATGCGGCAGGTGAAGGCGCCAAAGGCCCTCGGCTCTACGACTGGGCACGCATCCGCCGCCCTTGGACGTCAAAAGGCGGCTTCGAGCATTGGCTTCTCGTCCGCCGCAAGCGATCGACATCCGGAGAAAAAGCCTACTACCTGGTCTTCGCCCCGCCCGGTTCCTCCTTGGCCGAATTGGCGGCAGTGGCCGGCCTGCGCTGGGCGATCGAGGAGTGCTTTGAGCGCGCCAAGGATGATCTCGGACTTGATCATTGCGAGGCTCGGTCCTGGCACGGATGGCATCGCCACATGAGCCTGTGCATGGCCGCCCTGGCATTCCTCTCGAAGCTATCGGCTGATCTTCGCCGCAGCGCATGGAGCAAACCGAACGAAACGAGTCCAAAGGAGCCAATCGCCGCCTGATCCGGATGGCTGCGCTCGTCCCGAGCGTCCCCGAGATCCGCTATCTCCTCGCCCGGATCCTCATCTTCCCACCGACACAAAAGCCCTTCATCATCGCCTGGTCGCTATGGCGACGACGACATCAGGCTGCGGCCACCATCTGTCACTACAAACGGCATCGGCATCCGCAACTGTAGTACTAAGGTCCGGACTCATAACCGTTGGTCGACTGGCGGCTCTGGTTGCCGTTAATCGCGGGGCGCTGAGCGGGGCTCGATAGGATCAACCGAACCTGCGATACTCAAGGCAATCTGTTGGACTCATGATGCGCATCGTAACCCGTCTCACTGATCGGCTTAAACTGCAGCATCCGATCATCAGCGCGCCGTTGGCATTCGCATCGGGCGGGGAACCCGCAGGTGCGGTCATACAGCCGGAGGGCTTGGGCTTATCGGCGGCGGCTATGGCGACGCTGATTGGCTGACGCGAGAGTTCGAGCGATCTGGCAACCGACCTGTCGGCTGCGGCTTCGTAACTTGGTCACTCGCCAGGAACCCGCGCCTACTGGATAAGGCCCTGGAGCGGCGACCAAGTGCGATTTTCCTATCCTTTGGCGACCCGGCGCCTTTTTCGCCGGCGATACGGGCCGCCGGGGTCCCCTTGATCTGCCAGGTCCAGAGCCTCGACGACGCGCGCCGCGCTCTTGATGCCGGAGCCGACATCGTCGTCGCCCAAGGCGCGGAAGCCGGCGGTCACGGTGAGAAGCGAGCGACATTCACATTTGTTCCGGAGGTCGCGAACTTGGTACTGCGACGGGCGCCGGACACGCTCATCTGCGCGGCCGGTGGCATCGCCGATGGTCGTGGGCTCGCAGCGGCGCTGATGCTTGGCGCTGATGGCGTCGTGATGGGATCACGTTTCTGGGCCTCGTTGGAGGCTCTCGTTCATCCAAATCTGCACCAGGCTGCCCTTGCCGCGACCGGAGACGACACGGTTCGAACCTCGGTGATGGACCTAGCGCGCCGCCTGGATTGGCCATCGCGGTTTTCACTGCGCGTTCGGAAGAATGCTTTTACGGAAGCCTGGCACGGCAATGAGGCCCATCTCCTCGCCGACATTGACGCGCAGTCCGCTGCCTACCGCGAAGCGTGGGCAAGCGGCGATCCCACGATAGCCGCGATCATGATTGGTGAGGCCGCCGGCCTCATCCACGACATCGAGCCGGCGAGTGACATACTCCTTCGCACCGTTTCTGAAGCGATCACCCTGCTTCAGGGCGCAAGTTCGCTTCTGTTTGTCGAGGACAACTGTCACAGCCAGTAACCGACCGTAGCGGCGAGGCAGACGGCAGCGAGGAAGTTAGTGGCCGATCGATCGTAGCTGGTGGCAATGCGGCGGAAATCCTTGAGCCGTCCAAACGTGGCGTTGCGATCACGGTAGAGGAAGGGGAGAAGCAGTTCTTCCAGCGCCGGTTGGCTTTCGACGGAATGTTCGGCATCGCCCCTTTAGCCTCGACCTTGTGGCGAATGGCATTGGTGTCATAGCCCTTGTCGGCGTGCAGGATCGGGCTCTCGGGCATCTGCTCCAGAAGCAAATCTCCGGCGCTGCAATCGGCGACCTGGCCACCGGTCAAGAGGAAAGCGATCGGGCGGCACAGGCCATCGGTCAGGGCGTGGATCTTCGTGGTTCGCCCACCGCGCGACCGGCCAATCGCCTGATTTTGCTCCCCCCTTTGCCGGCAGAAGCGCAGCGATGCGCCTTCACGGCCGAAGAGTCGATCAGGACCTCAGCCGGAGGACCGCCAGCGCTTGCCGCGCGTGTCGGTTGGCAGCAGCGCCTGCAGCCGCGAAAACTGCTCCTCGGTCAGCCAGAAATAATCGCGATTCATCGGTGGCCTCCCTTTGGAGACCGTGAATCATAAAACCACCGTCAGTGGAACCCTTTATGGGTCCGGACCCTAGCAGGTTGTGACCATTGCTGTGGCAATGCAGCAGTCCTGGATAATAAGTCCAAGATGCCCCGGGTGCGCTTCCACCGCACCACCGGGACCTTCGCTGCAGCTAAATGCAGAAAATCCACGCGCGCGCTGAAGCCCGAAAAGGCGGCGGCGCTGGCGGGTTGAAACTCCAGTCGGGCTACGCCCTCCCTGCGTTCCAACCCGCCAGCATTCTCATCTTGATTGAGGCAACGCTCGCAGCTTCATTGTCGCGCCGCAGGTGGCGGATTCCTCCGTCTGCCCGCTTCACTCCGTGCCCGGCGAGACCCCTCCGCCCCCCTTGCTCCCCGCTGCTCGCCGCGATGCACGGGGACAGGCGACCTGAACCCGTCCCCAAGCCGATCTGATGGCAGAGGCGGTGGGGCTGGACATGGGCCCGTGGTGGACATACGTGCCACACAAATCCTCATGCTCGCCTAACCGGCCGCAAGGTATGGCAATCCGGGCTGACCCGACGAGAGAAGGAGTAGGTCTCGGCCATTCCCGTGTCCGAGCCCAGAAAAGTTACTGGTTTCCTTACGGGCGCGATACAAAGGGCACAGGCTGGACTTGGCTGCCGGGGGCGGGGCTTGTCGACCGCTCGATCGAAAGTGAGAGACGAGGAGGAGAATCACCGACCCGCAGAGCGGCAAGGCGCTCGCCTACCTCCCTGTCAGTCACCGTTAGCCGATGGTTTAGACGAAGATAGTCCGTCCATGTCGGCGTGCGGAATGTCTCGGTCCAAAGAGTCGAGTTCTGAAGATCGCGCTGGAGGGTCCAGTCCCGCGCACCGGCACGGCTCTGAACGCGCCGCCTTTCGCGCATGCAGCTCAGAAATTCCTCGATATTCTCCTCGGGGATCGAGTACTCCACCTTGATCACGATCGGGCCGCTCCTGGGCTTCAAATCGAGGGCCAGTTCTGGTGGCCTGAAGTCGAAGGCCCCTTGATCCGATTCCTCCCATAGCCGTACCGGCAATAGCTTTCCCACAGCTGCAACCAGCAACAGCGCCGCTGCAGCACCTTCCAAAGCCCACGTCAGGGAATAGTACTGCGCGACAGCACCCCAGATCCAGCTGCCCGCTGCCATGCCGCCGTAGGTCAGGGCGTAATAGATCGACGGGGTGCGACCAACGACCCACCTTGGGCTAGCCAACTGCACACACACGTCGGTTCCGGTCCAGGTGACAACCCAGCCGGCGCCAGCGATTGCAAGCGCGATCGCTGCTACAGCCACCGATGATGTGAGAGCCAGTAAAAGGCAACACGTTGCGCAAGCAACGGACGCGAGCGTGATCAATCGATTTTGGGACGTGATGCGTCTCAAGTAGCTATTGCCAATGCCCGCGATGAAGGCGCCTGTGCCGAAGCCGGCCAACAGGACGCCGTAAACAATTGGCCCCCCCGCCAGTTGGTCGCGAACCAGGAGGGGGAGCAGAGCAAGGATCGAGATGCTTGACAGCCCGAACAGGGTTGCACGCACGATCGCCACTCTGATCTCCGAGGAGATTGCCGTGAAGCGCATGCCATCATGAATGGCCGTCGTCATCCGCTCGCGCGGAAGAGGCGAAGAACGAACTTGCCACTTGGAGCGCAGGACAGCGCTCAATGGGACCAGGTCGGTCAGCGCAGCGAAGGCGAAAGCCGTAAGGGGGCCCAGCAAAGCCAAAATTACACCGCCCAGCGCCGGTCCTATGCTCCGAACCACGTTGTACCCCACCGACATCAGCGTCACTGCAGCGGGTATGTCGCGCTTTTCCAGGATGTCGCCGACCGAGGCGTGCCAGGCTGGATCATTCAAGGCAAAGCCGCATCCCGCCAAGAAACTCAGTCCCAAGATCAGCCATGGACTGACAAAGCCCAGTCCAACAGAGAGAGCCAGCGCCGTGGATGCCAATGCGATCAGGCAATGTCCGGCAAGCATCACGCCGCGGCGGCTGAAGCTGTCTGCAATCGCTCCAGCAAGGATCGACAAGAAGAAGGCGGGCAGTGTCGATGCAGCCTGCACGAGCGCAACCATCAGATCGGAGGCTGAAATCGTTGCCATAAGCCAGCTTATAGCCACGCTCTGCACCAGCCAGCCAAGGCTGGATATCTGCGTGGCTGTCCAGATCGAACGAAAGACCGGATTCTGAAGAGGGATCAGTGTGTTTGCCGCAAAGGGCGGGGAATCTTGACGCCGCATGACTTCTCACCTCCACCACGTAGTTCTTTCGCTCACTCACTTGCTGACAGCGGTGCGCTTACGCACAGCTGCGTCACAACCAAGTTCCGATATCGCGCTCGCAACAAAGTAAACAAAGTAGATGTCGCATCCACGGTGCTGATGCGCGATGAGTGTGCCAGTTGGGCGTCAGCTGGTCTGGGTCGCGCAGCCCGATGGGGTGCGGTCTGCCCTGCGACTCTTGGTCTTGGACGGTGCTACCGCCCCGATGGCCGGGTTGTCAAACTGCCACGGTGCTAGCAGCGCCCATCCCATCCTGACAGGCATGAGCATATGACGCAGCGCATCGCTGGTATCGGAGGCGGGTGCAAGATCAAGGGTGGCATCGTCCTGACAAGTACGAGCTGGTGGACGCCTTTGCCCGACCTATCACATCGGCGATTTATGGGGCCGCCGTTCAACTCGTTGGTCTATGCACAAAAAACATAATACGCTTGAAAAGACGTTTCGGGCCGGTGCCGGGGCCGAGGAGGGGGCTGAAGCCTTCACTATCGTCATCCCGCCGCCGAATGTCACCGGCTCGCTGCATATGGGCCACGCGCTCAACAACACGCTGCAGGACATTCTGGTGCGCTTCGAGCGCATGCGCGGCAAGAACGTTCTTTGGCAACCAGGCATGGACCATGCCGGCATCGCCACGCGATGGTGGTCGAGCGCCAGCTGATGCAAAATCAGATCCACCGCCGCGACCTGACGCGCGATGAGTTCATCGACAAGGTGTGGGAATGGAAGGCAGAATCCGGCGGCGCCATCCTCAACCAGCTGAAGCGGCTCGGGGCCTCGGCCGACTGGAGCCGGGAGCGCTTCACCATGGAGGAGGGCCTGTCCAAGGCCGTGCTCGAAGTGTTCGTGACGCTCTACAAGGAAGGGCTGATCTACAAGGACAAGCGCCTTGTGAACTTGGACCCGAAGCTGTTGACCGCCATCTCGGATCTCGAGGTCGAGCAGCAGGAAGTCAACGGCAACCTCTGGCACTTCCGCTATCCGGTCGAAGGCATGACCTTCGATCCGGAAAATCCGAAGACCTTCATCACCGTTGCGACGACCCGGCCGGAGACGATGCTGGGCGATACGGCTGTCGCAGTCCACCCCGACGACGAGCGTTTCCGGCATCTCGTCGGCAAGAACCTCATCCTGCCGATCGTCGGCCGCAGGATCCCGGTGGTGGCGGACGAGTATTCCGATCCCGAAAAAGGCAGCGGTGCGGTCAAGATCACGCCGGCGCATGACTTCAATGATTTCGAGGCCGGCAAGCGCCACCGGCTGCCGGCGGTCAATATCCTCACCGTCAATGCGGCGGTGAGCCTCAAGGACAATGAGGACTTTCTCGCCGGGCTGGAGGTGACGCCGGAGCGCTAGGCGGTCTGGGGCGAGCTCGACGGTCTCGACCGTTTAGTCGCGCACAAGAAGATCGCCGAGCTGATGCAGACCGGCGGTTTCCTCGAAAAGGTCGAGCCGCATCGCCAGGCCTGAAGCGGCGGTTGCGGCGATCCTGAACAAGGTGCGGTCTCTCCGCGCCAACGCATCCGACACCGAGATTTTCGATCGAAATCTAAGCATCGTCGAAGATGCTTTGCCTGATCTAGGCGCCCAACCGTAGCAGGCCGCATTGCTGCGCCAGCCGCCACGTAAAGCGCTGCCAGAGTTCTTGCACCCGCGTCATTCGGCTGCCGCTTTGAAGGTTCCGCCTAGGGCCTGCATCAGATCATCGACAATGTCCTGAGGATGCTCAAGTCCCACTGAGATTCGCAGTAATCCGCCTGGCGCCTTGGACTTGGCACCCTCGACGGATGCGCGATGCTCAATCAGAGAGTGCGTCCCGCCAAGGCTTGTCGCCCGGGCAACAACCTCGAGGCGGCCGGCCACAGCCATCGCAGCATCGGCTCCGCCTTTGACGATAAAGGATAGCATCGCTCCGTAATGGCTCATTTGCCGCTTAGCGAGATCGTGTCCCGGATCAGTTTGCAGGCCAGGAAAAAGTACTTTTTCGACACGCGGATGAGACGCCAAAGCCTCAGCAACCTTCTGGGCGCCTTCGCAATGCGCGCGCACGCGTACCGACAATGTCTGCAGGCCCCGCAATGCCAGCCAACAGTCGAATGGCGCTGCGACGCTGCCCTTGTGACTCTGGACCATCCGCAGTGGGCGACCGAGGGGTGACGAGTGCGGGACAATGACGACGCCCGCCATCAAGTCCGAGTGGCCGCCGATGTACTTTGTCGCCGAGTGCATGACCGCGTCCGCCCCAACTTCGAGGGGCCGTTGAAGCACTGGAGTTGCCCACGTGTTGTCCACTACGGCCAAGGCGCCAGCCTCGTGCGCGATTTTGCAGATGGCCGAAATGTCGACAACGCGGATCATCGGGTTTGACGGCGTCTCGACCCAGACGAGGCCAGTCCGCTTCGACGTGACCGCGGCGCGCACGGCATCCAGATCGCGCATGTCGACGGCCGCAAAGTCGAAGCGAGATCCAATGTCGGTCTCGTCAATCAGCGAACGAATGCCGAAATACATGTCATCCGGCAGAACGATCCGACCCGGTCGACGGATGGCTCTCAAAGACTGCAGCGATTGCAGCCATGCCCGACGCGAAGGCAATGCCATCTTCTCCGCCCTCGAGCGCGGCCATGGCCATTTCGAACGCGTTGCGCGTCGGATTTCCATCCCGCGTGTATTCGAATCCGGAAGGAAACGAGCCGTCGACGCTACGTCGGAACGTCGTGCTGGTGTGCAGCGGCAGGGACACCGCCCCTGTGGAAGCGTCGACAGCTCGGCCGCAATGGATCGCCTTTGTTTCAAAACGCATCGGTCATTTCCTCGCTAACGGGGCAGTTGCACAATTTCAGGCCGGTCATTATATTGACCGTAATAAGTGAGCCGAGGCACTAAGTCAATATAATGACCGATGTTACGACAGCGTTGGACCCCGAGCGGGTGCTTGGCCAAGCGATAGCGGTTCGGATCCGACAATTGAGGCGCGACCAAAACCTGACCCTGGATCGACTGGCAAAACTGAGCGGCTTATCCAAGGGAACCGTCGTCACGCTGGAGCAAGGCAAGGCGAACCCCAGCATCGGCATACTTTGCCGACTGGCGGCGGCGTTTTCGCTTTCGGTGGCCGATTTGTTGAATGACCATCCTTCCACAGTTCGCCTTCCTATTGAGCGGACAGAGACGAGGACGCTTTGGACAAGCGCTAAAGGAAGCTTTGCACAACTTCATTCATCGATCTCGGGACGAACGATGTTCGAACTGTGGAGCTGGGCCATTATGCCGGGCGACGTGTTTTCCGCAGATGCTCATAGTCCGGATACGCGCGAGCTGATCTCGGTGACTCAGGGGTCCCTAAGTGTCGTGGTGGGTACCCACGCAGTAATTTTGAGCCAAGGCGAGAGTGTGCGGCTTGTCACTGACCAACCGCACTCATACGCGGCGGCATCTGATCTGCCTGCCCACTTCTCGATGGCAGTTCTTGAGCATGGTGGACAGCGAGATCCGGGGCCCTCTTCGCCGGCAACGAAGATGCCCGGGCCCGTTCCGCAAGACACCGCCGCTCGCTAACGACCGCCCATTCGCGACAGGAGATCCACCGTTGTACGTTCCGCCCCATTTTGCCGTCTCCGATCACAACACCCTGCTTGACCTAATCGGGAGACATCCGCTCGGTATCCTGGTCACCCACAGCAAAGGCACACTCGACGCGAACCACATTCCCTTCGAGCTTGACCGCTCGAAGGGAGACAAAGGCGTCCTCAATTGCCATGTTGCACGCAAAAATCCAGTCTGGGAGGAAGTTGCCAATGGCGATGAAGTCCTCGTTATCTTCCGTGCGGCCGACGCTTACATCTCGCCGAACTGGTATCCAAGCAAGCATGAATTCCATAAGCAGGTGCCCACATGGAACTATCTCGTCGTCCACGCCCACGGACGCATCACTGTCCGGGATGATGAGCGCTATGTGCGCCGTAACGTGGCGAAGCTCACTCACATGCATGAAGCCTCGCAGCCTGCCCCGTGGAAGATGGGCGACGCGCCGAAGGACTTCATTGACACGATGGTTAAGGGGATCGTCGCCCTGGAAATCGAGATCACCGGCCTGGTTGGTAAATCAAAACTCAGCCAGAACAAAGAGGTGCGCGACATTCAGAACGCTGGTGAAATGCTGAATGCCCGAGGCGTCAATGGGATGGGAGAAGCGATGCTCGCGGCTGCGGCGGCCAAATCCCGATAGCATCTATCTTGTCCCGACAAGCCGCTGGTGCTGGATTTCCAAGGGGTGACCTTGAGAGACAAATGCTTCGGCCAGCACCTGACCACCCGCTATGCGGCAGATGGACAAGAACTCAGGCCGCCATCGCCAGCCACATCCGCAATGCCGCCGGATCGATGGAAGCTGCTTACCCCGCCAGCCTTTCCGGTCATGTCGCCTGGGTCGTCAATACCTCGAACAGCAGCCTGGCGCTTAAACCGAGTTGCGTGTTCGGTATGGCGGCGCAGCGGTTTCGAGATCGGAGCCGACTGGCAGCGAACGCCACCCCCACGGTGGCGATGCCTCGCAGCCAGGTTGGATGACCAAGCAGCCGGAATGTTCGGCAGGCTTGCACCCGCTTCAGATGCGAGACGGGTCAAGACGATCATCCTGCAAACGTCACGCGGCGGTGGGCCGGTTTCGAAAAGGGCCGGCCCCGGCCGTTCATACAAGTGGAGTTGGGGGCGGGGCCGGATCAAGCCTATCGGGTCGAACCCGCCGGGACCGCGCGTACATCATCCCGGCAACGCCAGGCGCTCGTCCGGGGCCATGCGGGCTTCGGCTTGGCGCGCCGAATGTCTGGACCGGCATCGCGGAGCATGGCGCACCAGTCTCCCACATTGTACGTAGTCGCCATGCTGCCCCTGGCCAGATCGCAAATGACGCACGGCTTGTTCGCGATGGCGAGCTGAAGCACGTTGACGGCCGTGCCGGGCGATGCGCCGTCCCAGACTATCATCCCAAAGTCCGCGCGTCGCGCCATCTCCCGGCCTTTGGCGGCTGGATCCAGTATCCTCTAGCGCCTTCACGAGACGGGACCTGGTAGGCAGCCCAGTCGCCCAGATTATTGCTAGCTTCCTCGCTCTGACCGCCGTCTCCCTCTGGCCCTGCGTGAGGGATCGTCATCCGGCTGCAGGCCGGCGCGCCCGGACGCTGCCGCTACGGGAGGCGCTACGCGCGTGGAGCTAGTGGCCTTTGTCGGCCAGCCAGAGGCCCACGTCCTGGATCGAGCGCATGAGCACCGACGGATTGTCCCGCGCGGGAATGAAGCCCCAGCTCTGCCAGTAGCGCTCGGCCTCGGCGTCGATCGCCCGCACCACCACTGCGCGGCCGCCGACGATGTCGGCGCCGGCGACGCAGCGATGCAGCGCGTCCTTGACCAGGCCGCTGCCGATGCCTTGTCCGGCATAGCGATGGTCGACGGCGAGTTGTCCAATCAACAGGCAGGGGATCGGATCGGGCGGGCGTCCGGTGCGGATGGCGCGCGGTGCGCTGTTTGGCTGGATCACGCCCGGCGCGAGGCCGTAATAGCCGACGACTATTCCCTCATCGTGAACGACCAGGACCCGGGTAAAGCCGCGGACCTGGTTCGTTCGCGCGAAGCCGGCCAGCCAAGCGTTCAGCGCCGGCTTGCCGCAATCGAAGCTGTCGAGGCGGTGCGCGTCGTCGAGGAGTTCGATGCCTGAAAGCGCCACCTAGCGGTCCCAGGGCGGGGACCGACGCAGCCGCTCGGCCGCCTTCGGCGGGGGCGCAGCGGCGGGGGCTGAGATCGCCTGCATGAAGGCGTCATAAGCTTCCGGGGACACGCGGATGACGGTTTCGTTGAGGATGGCCGTCTGCGCCTCGTGCAGCGCGGCGCGCCGCATGAACTCCGTGCGCGACAGGCCGAGCAGCTCCGCGCCGCGGTCGATGATGGTGAGATCATCGTCGCGAAACCGCATCGAGACGGGTGTTTCCTTCCTGGTGGCTGTGGTGGCCATGGCGCGCTCCTGTGCTGCGGACGTATATACGGTAGTGTAACGCGGAACGCAATACTTCGTTCCCTGGTGACGTCTCGTGGACGGATGGCCTCAGGACTCCTCGCGGCATCGGTTCTTCTCGGCTTCTCGCCTGCAATCGCCATTGCCGCAACCCAGAGCAAGGTGGCTTTGGTCAGCTCCGGCGGATCAATTACGGCTTAGGACGCGCATGTGTTCTTATCGGCCGGATGAGCGGCTCCAGAAGCGAAGTCGCTGCCATGACTGTCGCCGGACGAGCCCCGGCTATGCCGAACCCTGATGAACATCTGACGCGATGGCGACTTTCGGGCCGTCACGCCACAAAGGAGGAACGGCTATGAAGGCTGGGCGGCCGGCACTTTCATTCTCAGGCGCCGCTCTATGCCACCTGCCGGCCAAGCGCAGTTGGCACAAATCTTGAACCTCTCTTTGCGCGGCGGCAGGAGCTGCAATCGCACGTTCGGCCTCACGCAATGAAAGACCGGTCACGACCGCGGCACGTGCAGCCTCAGACAAACCAGTCTGCATTTTATTCAACGGCTTAGCTGCGAGTGCGGCGGCGCGCGGCCGAACATCACCGTGTCGCGGATGCGACAAACCCGACAACAGCGGTTTCAACGCAAGCGGCGACGAGTAGATGGTGCAAATCCCGCGATTCCCAGTCTGCTGTAGCCGCGCAGGCCAAGCGCGATCTGCTCGGCCGTCCTGACAAGCCGCGCGTGGCTCTGGGCGAGGTCGGTCGAGGCCCGCCGAAATCCCGTCGGCACCCGCCGCCAGGCCTCTTCGCTCGTCTCGCCGCATCGCGGAAACTTTGTTCGAAATCTGCCAGCCCGGTTTCCACTCCTTTGCCGGCGACCGGAACAAGTCAACGCCTCGAAGAGCATCTGAGTTTTGAATTTATTCGGCTTTTTAACTCTGGCATCGGACTTGCTCCGCCTTCGCATGTCCGCGGCACCAGGAGACGCCGCCGCCTGTGGAGGAAGGCCTGATGCAACAAACATTCTACGAGGTCATGCGCCGACAGGGGATCACCCGCCGAAGTTTCCTGAAATTCTGCAGCCTGACGGCGGCTTCCCTCGGCCTTGGACCGGCCTTTGCGCCGAAAATAGCTTACGCGATGGAGTCCAAGCCGCGCATTCCGGTGCTGTGGCTGCACGGGCTTGAATGCACTTGCTGCTCCGAAAGCTTCATCCGCTCGGCGCACCCGCTCGCCAAGGACGTCGTGCTGTCGATGCTTTCACTCGATTATGACGACACGCTCATGGCGGCCGCCGGCCATCAGGCCGAGGCGATCGTCGACGAGGTCGTCGAACAGTACAAGGGCAACTACATCCTCGCGGTCGAAGGCAATGCGCCGCTCAACGAGGACGGCATGTTCTGCATCATCGGCGGCAAGCCCTTCGTCGACCAGCTCAACCATGCCGCCTCCAACGCCAAGGCGATCATCTCCTGGGGCTCCTGCGCCTCCTGGGGCTGCGTGCAGGCCGCGCGGCCGAACCCGACGCGGGCCACGCCCGTCCATAAGGTTCCGGGCCTGCCGGACAAGCCGATCATCAAGGTTCCCGGCTGCCCGCCGATCCCAGAAGTGATGACGGCCGTCATCACCTACATCCTGACCTTTGAAAAATTCCCAGAGCTCGACCGGCAGGGCCGGCCGAAGATGTTCTACAGCCAGCGCATCCACGACAAATGCTATCGGCGCCCGCATTTCGACGCCGGCCAGTTCGTCGAGTCCTTCGATGACGAGGGCGCGCGCAAGGGCTATTGCCTCTACAAGGTCGGCTGCAAGGGACCGACCACTTACAACGCCTGCTCGACGGTGGGCTGGAACGGCGGCCTCTCCTTCCCGATCCAGGCCGGCCATCCCTGCATCGGCTGCTCCGAGGACGGCTTCTGGGACAAGGGCGATTTCTACAGCCGCCTGACCCGCGTCCACGGCTTCGGCATCGAGGCCGATGCCGACAGGATCGGCACGACGGCCGCGACCCTCATCGGCGCCGCCGCGGCCGCGCATGCGGCGGCGAGCGTGGTCAAGCGGATGCGCGAAAAGGGAGGGAACAAGTGATGGTCATCCAGACGCCGAACGGCTTCAATCTCGACACCTCCGGCCAGCGCGTGGTCGTCGATCCGGTCACGCGGATCGAAGGCCATATGCGCTGCGAGGTGAACATCGACGAGAACAACATCATCCGCAACGCGGTCTCGACCGGCACCATGTGGCGCGGGCTCGAGGTCATCCTCAAGGGCCGCGACCCGCGCGACGCCTGGGCCTTCACCCAGCGCATCTGCGGCGTGTGCACCGGCACGCACGCGCTCACCTCGGTGCGTGCGGTCGAGGACGCACTGGGCATCATAATCCCGGAGAACGCCAATTCGATCCGCAACATCATGCAGCTCTCGTTGCAGGTGCACGATCATCTGGTCCACTTCTACCACCTGCACGCGCTCGACTGGGTCAATCCGGTTAACGCATTGAGAGCCGACCCGAAGGCGACGTCGGAGCTGCAGCAGGCGGTTTCGCCGAGCCACCCGATGTCCTCGCCGGGCTATTTCCGTGACATCCAGAACCGGCTGAAGAAGTTCGTCGAGAGCGGCCAGCTCGGGCCGTTCAAGAACGGCTACTGGACCAACCCGGCCTATCTGCTGCCGCCGGAGGCCAATCTGATGGCGGTGACGCACTATCTGGAAGCGCTTGACTTCCAGAAGGAGATCATGACGACGCGCACGATCTTCGGCGGCAAGGACATCCATCCCAACTGGCTGGTGGGGGGCGTGCCTTGTGCGATCAACATCGACGGTGAGATGGCGGCCGGCGCGCCGATCAACATGGAGCGGCTGAACTACGTCCGCAGCGTCATCGAGCGCGCCATCGCCTTCGTCGACAACGTCTACATCCCCGACATCATCGCGATCGGCAGTCTCTACAAGGGCTGGCTCTATGGCGGCGGGCTGTCGGGCAAGAGCGTTCTTGCCTATGGCGACATCCCCGACAAAGCCAACGACTATTCGGCAGCCAACCTGATGATGCCCCAGGGCGCGATCATCGATGGCAACCTCAAAGAGGTGCTGCCCGTTGACGTGCGCGATCCCGAGCAGATCCAGGAGTTTGTGCCCCACTCTTGGTACAAATACCCGGACGAGGCGAAGGGCCTGCATCCATGGGATGGTATCACGGAGCCGAACTATCAGCTCGGGCCGAATGCCAAGGGCACGCGCACCGACATCCGCGAAATCGACGAGAGCGCGAAATATTCCTGGATCAAGGCGCCGCGCTGGCGCGGCCATGCGATGGAGGTAGGGCCGCTCGCCCGCTATGTCGTCGGCTACGTCCAGGGCCACGAGGAGATCAAGGAGCAGGTCGACTCGACGCTGCGGGCACTCGGCGTACCGCTGACGGGGCTGTTCTCGACGCTCGGCCGCACCGCTGCGCGCGCGCTGGAAGCACAGTGGGCGGCCCGCAAGCAGGTCTACTTCATGGACAAGCTGATCGCCACCATCAAGGCTGGAGACAGCTCGACGGCCAATACCCAGAAATGGGATCCGAAGTCCTGGCCCGCCGAAGTCAAGGGGGTCGGCTTCACCGAAGCGCCGCGCGGGGCGTTGGGCCACTGGATACGCATCAAGAACGGCCGGATCGAAAACTACCAATGCGTCGTGCCGACCACCTGGAACGGCTCGCCACGCGACCATGCCGGCAATATCGGCGCCTTCGAAGCGTCGCTGATGGAGACCAAGGTGGAGCGGCCGGAGGAGCCGGTCGAGATCCTGCGGACGATCCACAGCTTCGATCCGTGCCTTGCCTGTTCGACCCATGTCATGGGTCCGGACGGACAGGAACTTGCCAATGTCAAAGTGCGCTAGGGGAGGAATCGAAATGAGACACGCTATCCTGAAACTTGGCGCCGCAGCTTCGCTCGCGGTCCTTGCCAGCCCGGCGCTCGCCCATGTCGGCGCAGGGCATGCCGACGGGTTCGCCGCCGGCATCGCCCATCCGCTGATGGGACTCGACCACCTTCTCGCCATGGCGGCGGTCGGGGTCTGGTCGGCGGTGGCCATGCCGTCGCGGGTCCTGGTGGCCCAGCAACCTTCGTGGCGATGATGATGACGGGTGCGGCGTTGGCCTTTGCCGGCATCCGCCTGCCAGCGGTCGAAGGCATGATCGCGCTATCCGTGCTTGCTCTCGGCATCATGATCGTCGCCGGTGCCGGCCTTCCCGGCATGCTCGGCATCGGCCTTGCCGGGTTCTTCGCCCTCTTCCATGGCCATGCCCATGCGAGCGAGACGACCGGCGCGGCACTTGCCTATATTGCCGGCTTCACGCTCTCGACCGCGGCGCTGCATCTGGCCGGCACCGGCATCGGCCTCAGGCTCGCGTCGTCGCCTTGGGCGCGCGCCGGGCTCGGCATGGTCATTGCCGGCTCGGGCGCTACGTTCGTGTTCGGCGGCTAGGGGGCGGCCATGAGCGCGAGCCAAACTCCGCATGGCGAAGAAGGGGTCTATGTCTACGAGGCGCCGCTGCGCCTCTGGCACTGGGTCAATGCCTTCGCCATCCTCATGCTTGCCGGCACCGGCTACCTGATCGGCTCGCCGCCGCCGGCGGTTGGCGGCGAGGCGAGTTCCAGTTTCCTCTTCGGCTGGATACGCTACCTGCATTTCGTTGCGGGCTATGTCCTGATCGTCGGCTTCGCATTCCGCATCTACTGGGTCTTCGCCGGCAACGAGCATTCCCGGCAGATATTCCTCCCGCCTGTCTGGAACGGACGGTTCTGGAAGGAGCTCTGGCACGAGGTGCTCTGGTACGCCATGCTGGTGAGCGAGCCGATGAAGTGTTCCGGGCACAACCCGCTCGCGACGCTCGCCATGCACTTCCTGTTCGTCTGGTTCACCATCTTCATGATCGTGACCGGACTGGCGCTCTACGGCGAGGGGGCCGGCATGGGGTCCTGGCAGTACGACCTGTTCTCGAGCTGGGTCATCCCACTTCTCGGTCAGAGTCAGGACGTGCATACCTGGCACCATCTCGGCATGTGGGTGATCATCTGCTTCGTGATCATCCATATCTATGCCGCGGTGCGCGAGGACATCATGTCGAAGCAGTCGATCATCTCCTCGATGTTCTCCGGCTGGCGGACCTTTCGCGGCAACGGCGCGCCTCGTGATTCCCACTAGGACTTTCGCGACCTCACCTGCCGGGGGGGGGGGGGGGGGGGGGGGGGGGGGGGGGGGGGGGGGGGGGGGGGGGTGGGGGGTCGCGCCCCACACGAGAGGGGGGGGGGGCGCGCGCCGCGACCCAGCGTCCACAGCAAGATTGTC
>NZ_JAMYUM010000029.1:0-77844 GCF_040322975.1 Mesorhizobium sp. M0074 | reverse complement strand
AAGCCGGTCTCGAACTGAGCTACAGCCCCTCGATAGTTCACTTCACATGGGCCGGGTGTGACGAGATGGATGAAGTCACAGGCGACGGCTATGCCGAATTGCTCGACGACGGCTCGATCGAGATCACATTCGCCTACCACAACGGCGACGAGGCCATCCTCAAGGCAATACGTCAGACTTCTTCAACAGCCTGCTAAGTCCCTATTCGGTCGCGTCCGTCTCGCTTTCGTCACCGATCGAGCACCGGCAAATATAAGCTCGTTTCCAGACATTCTCGCAGAATGGTCTCACGACTCTAAAGGGGGTACAAATTCACACGGCAAGGCGGGCCGACCGGTGGTGAACATCAGCCGAGCCTATCGGCTCACGCCACTCTGCAGCCAGAGAGTTGCATTTACGCTCTTCAACATCGTTAAAAACGTACGGAGGTTTCCCGAGACTCGGCTGCCCGCGACGCGCATGGTCAGGGGCAGGGAGGAATAGACCATGCGCGAATTGCCCAACACCATCGACGCAGACGTTCTGATCGAAATCGGCAGGCTTTTAGATGACCGCGCGAAGTCGACGCCCGTGCCGGTCCACAAGCTTGCATTTTTAATGCGGCAGCGTTCAAACGCCAGCCTTCCGGTTGAATCGATGGAAGAGTTGATCGTGAAGATGGCCATGACGCGGCAATTGCCAATGATCTTCGATTTGCCTGACATTGACACGGACGATGTGATCTCGATTGCCTTGGCACGCACGTCTTGAGACTTGCCCTCGAGCGCAAGTTTTGTTGCTCCACCAGAAGCAGCAGGTGCTGCGGTTCGGCATGACGCAACTTGGCCCAGATAGCGTGCATCGCCTTGCGCCGAGCTGGTGAAGTGGAATGGGCTGTGAGTGCGTCCCTTTACGAGCCGGTGAACGTCTACAAACCTCAGGGACCCGATATCGGCGTCGTTGACGGTCCGTTTGAGTATCTGACGGTAGCAGGAATAAAACTTCCGCTGCCATTCACCACTCGGATGACGGTGGTGCGCCTATCGAACGGCGATCTGTTCCTTCATTCGCCCATCAAGTTTGCTTCGAGGTTGGCCGAAGAGTTACGGAACTTGGGCAGAATTCGCCACCTCGTGTCACCCAACCAGTTTCACTACGCTCATATCGGTGAGTGGTGGAAGGCTTTCCCTGAGGCAACAACATGGGCATCGCCCGGAGTCCGCCAAAGAGCACGCGCACGGCACGCGGATGTGACGTTTGCACGAGAGTTGAAAGCCGATCCGCCGGAGGAGTGGCGGCGGGACATGGACCAGATGCTGTTTCCCGGTGGCTACTTCAAAGAGTTCATATTCTTCCACCACGCTTCAAAGACGCTGATCCTTACAGACACGATCATCAATCTCGAATTGGACATGATCGATGAGCCTTGGCGCACGGTGACCAACCTGACTCGGATGGCTTACCCGCACGGGCGGACTTTCTTTGGCATGCGGCTGCCAATTCTCCTGCATCGACGGAAGACACAGGCAGTAATAAGCAAACTCCGGTCGTGGCAACCGCGGCGGGTGATTCTCAGTCACGGCCGCTGCTTCGATGCGAATGAAGACGAGATTGTCCGTAGAATATTCGGAAAGTCGGCTTAGTAACGCAGTGGTTTGGGGGAAGCCAAATGTCCATTTCGGGTCGGCTCCGCCGCTCGCCCCGATCGCTTTATGAGCGCTCCTGGCGCTCCTTGCTCGTTTCGATGGACGAGACGAACGGCAAAGTTCACACTCCCAGCCGACGTTGGCTGTCAGTGTAGCACGTGGTCTCTGCCGCATCTGGGCAGTAGTGACCTTGCAGCACCTCCTCGGCCCTCATCCTGCAATCTACGTCGATAATCGGATGGCCACTGGCGAAGCCTACACGCTCGAAGTAGTGTTGCCGCGTGCCGCTTATGGGACGAGCCGCCATGCCTCTTCGAAGCTGAATAACCTTCTCGGTGGTGATCGCACTGCTGCAGGCGGTAGTGGGAGTGCTTTCGGTTCTCCAGCACAATACCGTGCTTTAATTTCTGTTATCGCGCAGACGACGGCAACTTTCGTTCAAACCGATCATTTGACCTTCGCCTGTGTTGGAACATAGGGGATAAGCCTTCGCCCGGAAATGGCGCGACCGCGTCGGTCGCTGGCATGTTGAGGATTGGCTAAGGCGGTCTTTTCGTAAGACCGTATGTCCGCCTCTGCCGGTGAGGTGGCTCGCCCTACACTGCGCGTCCGAGGGTTGCTCGGGCGGGCCGAGCCGATCCTCACCACAGGAGGACGAGCCGTGGCAGATTATAGGGAAGATAGGGAAGCATTTGTCGGAATCGATGTCGCGAAGCTGAGGAACGCCATCGCGATTGCGGACGTGGGCCGGGAGGGAGAGGTTCGCTTCTTCGGCGAGGTCGACGCGTCGGCCGCCAGCATGCGGCGGGTCATAGGCCGGATCGCCAGCCGCTTTGATTACGCGCATTTCTGCTATGAGGCCGGGCCGACCGGGTACGGCCTTTATCGCCTGATCCGGTCGCTCGGGCACGACTGTACCGTGGTTGCACCATCATTGATACCGAGGAAGCCCGGCGATCGGGTGAAGACGAACCGCCGAGACGCCATTTCCCTTGCCCGGCTATTGCGCGCCGGCGAGCTGACCGCGGTGTGGGTTCCCGATGAAGGGCACGAGTCCATACGGGAATCTTGTTCGCGCGCGGGCGGCCGCGGTCGAGACGCTGCGGGTTCATCGCCAGCAGGTGAGCGCATTCATGCTCAAGCAGGGCCGTAGCTATCCGCGAAAAAAGAGCTGGACAATGCGCTATCTACGCTGGCTTCAGGAACAGCGGTTCGATCATCCCGCGCATCAGATCGCACTCCAGGAGATGGTCGAGGCGGTGCGCGTCTCGAAAGAGCGGGTCGAGCGGCTGGAGCGTGTGATCGAAGAGTTCGTCCCGGCCTGGTCACTGGCACCGATCGTGTGGGCGCTTCAGACATTGCGTGGGGTAGACCTGATTGTCGCCGTGACGTTCGTCACCGAAGTCGGCGACGCCAGCCGGTTCGAAAGCCCACGCCAGCTCATGGGATATCTCGGTCTGGTTCCCGGCGAGCGCTCAACCGGGGAGACAGTCCGGCGCGGCGGCATCACAAAGGCAGGCAACGGTCGGGTTCGCCACATGTTGGTCGAGAGCGCCTGGACCTATCGACATCCGCCCAAGGTCGGGAAGGCGAAGCTATACCGCTTGGAGCAGGCGCCACCGAAGGTGCGTGAGATCGCCTGGAAGGCGCAGTCCCGCCTGACAGCGCGCTACCGCATGCTGAGCGCTCGAGGCAAACGGACAACGGTCGTCTGCACCGCGATCGCCCGTGAACTGGTCGGCTTCATGTGGGCAGTCGCAAGGGAGGCGCGCGTCACCTGATCGCTCGCCGCGACGGCGCACATCTCGCGCATGGGCGGAGGCGGGACCACGGCAGGGGAATGCCCGTCAGACGCTTTGTGGCCGGCAACATGGCCGACGCCCGCAGTAAGATAGGAACAGCCCCGGACGCACAATCGGGAATGCGGTAGTCAACCCGCGCATCAGAGCTTGATCACCGACGTCCTTCAGTTCCGCCTCCACCCATGCGCGACTATCAGAATGAGCAGCCGTTCCTCGGATCGGGCGACCTCCTGCGTTCCAAACCTTGACAGCGGACATCAGCGCGCTGTTTTGGGACCACCTTTCGGGAGTGGTCGCGATCTGTGAGGTTGCCGGTTCAGTAATGGGATCGGAGATCGGCTTGTGTCTGGACTTGACCTTACGCTTGACCCGGGGCGGCAGCCTCGACGTTTCGAGGTGATCAACGGCGCTGGCGGTCGGCGTCATTGGTCGGTGGATGACAAGGCGCGGATCATCGCGGAGACGCTGGAGCCGAACGCAGTCGTTTCCGAGGTCGCCCGCCGGTATGGCCTCAGGCCGCAGCAGGTCTTCGCCTGGCGCCGCGAAGCGCGCAAACAGGCCGCTTCGGTGCAGCAAGATTCTCCTGCCTTCGTGCCGGCGGTTGTGGCGGCGGCGGAGCCTGTAGCCAGGCATCCACCGAAGCAGCGGAAACGGCAAGCCACTCGAGACGCCGGAGTGATCGAGCTTGAGATCGACGGCATCGCCATGCGGGTCGGCCGTGGCGCCGATACCAGGACGGTGGCGGCGGTGATCCGCGCGCTGAAGGCGACGTCGTGATCGGGCCGACGGGTGCGGACAAGGTCATGGTGGCGACGAAGCCGGTCGACTTCCGCAAGGGTGCGGAGGGATTGGCTGCGCTGGTGCGCGAGACGATGGGAGCCGATCCGTTCAGCGGGGCCGTGTACGTCTTCCGGGCGAAGCGGACAGACCGGATCAAGCTGATCTTCTGGGACGGCACCGGCGTCTGCCTCTATGCCAAGCGTTTGGAGGATGGGGAGTTCCGCTGGCCGAAAGTACATGACGGCATGATGCGGCTGACGGCCGCGCAGCTCTCGGCGCTACTCGAAGGTCTCGACTGGCGGCGCGTCCTCGCTTCATCACAACGAGCTAGGCCACGAGCCATACGATCTCGATTCGTAGTCGGCAGTGATCGACGACCGTCGATGAGCGTTTGGAGATGTCCCTTCACGGCACCTCTATGCGAGCCGGGTCGAGACCAACACCGAGGGTAAGCTCTCGCTCATCTGGCCGGACGCGTTGCCGACTGATCGGCCTAGAACGAATCCCTGTCGCGAGGGCGGACCTTCGCCGGCACGCTATGTCGTGACAGATACCTTGCGCGCTTTCAGCAACGACTTGATGCCGTTGCGGTTGTTGTCGATGCGGCCGCGGCCGTGACCGACCGAAAGCTTCGACAACGCATGCACCGCATGCGACAGGTTGTTGTTCATCCAGGGCGACGGCGCCTACTCCACCGCAACCATGTCGCCCAGTTCTGTCACGACGCTCCGAAGCAGACCTGTTGCCGGCATCGGGTGCCGGGACCACCATGTGATTTCCATAATGCGTAAGAGCCGAAGGCCCATCGCCGGCAACAAGGCGCTCATTGCAGAGAAAGGTTACGATCGATCGGATGCCCGCGTTGGCTTCACGCGAAATGTTGCTGCGCGCCTCCTTCGACAGCGCGCACATGCGACACGTCCTGGCCGGGCGCGCCGCCTGTTGCCGAGAGCGACGATCGCGAATGCGCGAACGGCTGGACGGCAGGTGAAGCGGGGTCGCGATAGGCCCACATCGGACTTGCTTCACCAGTAGTCCGAAGACGCGAGCGACGCACTAGGCTGGACTCGTGCCCTAGCCGTCGGACTCCCGCTTATCCGTTCGTCCGCCCTTTATCCGGCTGGACAGCGCCGCGCCCTTGGGCTGTTCAAACTGCGCTTGCATCTTCCGTACGCGGACAAGCGCGGCCGTTGTATCGCCGTAGTGTCAACCCGCTGTGAGCAAACATTGGACAGAAGCATTCCAAGATTCACGATGTGCAACACCGACGCTAGATCGACATGAATCTTCAGTTCAAAGAGCGAGGATTAATGCTGCGGCAAACGAAGGGGGCACGGGGGGTCTTCGCGCGAGCCAGTTATCCGATCTCCCGCTCAGAAAATTCAGCCAAATATTCCGACCTCCTGATGGAACCCATTCGTTGCGGGCGAGTTGCGGCTCATTGGGACGGACTTCCCGAACATGACAACGAGCAACAAAGCAGACCATCAGTCTGTCTCCGAAGCGTTTCGGAAACTGATCCGTTCCGAAGGCTATCGTCATCACGTACAAACATTCTTAAATCTGGAGGTCGAACCAGAACTGCCGCCAACCCTACAGTCATTACTTGCGGCTATTGATCGGGCCAAACAGGGCCCGACGGAAGAAGGTCCCTAGCCGGCTGGCTGAGCGTCAGGTCAAAGAGTATAGAGGCTCGCTTCGTGGCTTGTCCCCCTGATTCCCACTCAGAAGTTATCAAACATTCTTCTTGATTTTTCTCGACAGAGGATCATGAATGTTCCCTTGGGTTCTCGCTGAGGTGGGAGGCCTTGTATGAACGTTTGGACGAACTGCCGACCCGACAAAGTGACTGCCAAACACCTTGTTCACGAGCTGATCCTACAAGCCCGTCGCGGCCAAATCATCTCCGTCAAAGAGACTATTGCAGCGGTGCGCCGAGACGGGCCACACCTGGCGGAAACTGACTGCGAGCTGGTGGAGCTTATTGTCAATGTTGCCCCAGCCTTTGGCCTGTTCGTCGGGTTCGATCTTCGCGAATAACCGCCTCCTCAACAGGGCGGACCGTGGCGACACGGTCTCGATCAAAGCTGCACTACGCGAAGCTCGGGAGGCTGCGCCTTGCTTGGTGGCCTCTGACGAAGAACTAACCGAGGCGATCGTCGAGGCAGCAACTGCCATGCCTCTGCGTGGCTTTCGACTGTCGCGAGTAGCTGTCAGCCAACTTCAGTCACTGTGGCATCGCGACGAAAGCGCGCCGTCCTGCGCCATTTTCAATAGCTAGAGGAGTAATCCGCAATTACCTTCGCAACCTGCTCACTCTGCCTGTAGAACGGGAACTGGGCTGAGCAAATGTATTTGCTGGAGGAACTTGATCGGGCCGACAAAGAGTGACCGCATGGCTCTCCACTGGTTCAACCCTCCGGTCCCGGTCAAGTCCGAGCGTCCCGGGATCATCCACAACGTCAACAACGCCGAGACTGCCGGCGAGGAGCTGATGAAGTGGACCAAGCGTGGCCCTTGCTGGGACCTCGCGGTGCGCGTTTGCATGGCCGTGATTTTCGACGAGATGGAACCTGAGGAGGCCCGCAAGGCATTCCTGGCTGCTGCAAAAGAGGAGGGGACATTACTCCCCCAATGAGAACTAGCTAAATTGGATGCGGTATAAGGTTCTAGGTGTCTATTACCAACACCGCCTTCGCGAAAGGAGCCCGCCGCCGGTGAGGGAGAGGCGACGGACCCCCCACAGCGGCTGCACATCCACGAAGAATCCCGCTGCCACCTCTAAACCCGCGTGGGCCTACATCGTTCCCTTAGCTGCGGCTAAAGCGGGGTTGGTCGGCGGGCTCTTGCCGCTCTAAGTTCCCCCTTATGGGTCCTCTCTGGTTCTCTCCACCGGTCTACGTGAAGACGAAACGTCCGGGCATTCGCAATGGGGTCAGCCACGTCGAGGGAGCCGCCGAGGAACTCATGGCGTGGGACACAAACGGCCCCAAGTGGACCAAGGCGGTCCAATCCTGCGTCGATGCGTTCGAGGGCAGAGCCTCCCCCCATGAGGTCCGTGAAGCCTTTGAGGCGGCTGCCAAGGAGGCCAACGTGTATCTCTCCCCTGAGTAGGAGGTATCATGGCGCCCATCTGGTTCGTCCCTCCGGTGTTCGTGAAGACTGAAACCGGTGTCAGGCATGGCTGCAACAATGCGAAGGAAGCCCTTGAGCACCTCAAAATGTGGACCCGCCGAGGGCCTCGCTGGCATAAGGCGGTGACCCTCTGCCTGTCAGCCTTGGAGGGCGATTCGATTGACCCCCACATAATACGAAAAGCCTTTGAGGCTGCCGCTAAGGAGGCCAACGTGTATCTCTCCCCTGAGTAGGAGGTGTCGTGGTAACCCATTGGTTCTCCCCTCCGGTGTACGTTAAGACCGACCGACCTGGGGTCACCTACGGGTGCAACAACGTCGAGGGTGCCGCCGAGGAACTCATGAAGTGGACCAAGATGGGACCTAAGTGGAGGAAGGCTGTGCAACTGTGCGCCGACGCCCTTCAGGACCGTGTGACTCCGGAAGAGGTCCGTCAGGCTTTCGAGGCTGCTGCCAAGGAGGAGGGGGTGCTCCGTGAGTAGCAGGCCGGTGCCCATCGCGCTTTTCTGCGGCCCGCCGTTTCGCCCGACATCAGGGAACGATATCGCCCCCCATGTATTAGAAACCCATGGACACTATGGAACCCCACGGCCACGGGATGGCGGCCGATCTTTTGGCATCGGAAGTTGCCAATGCCAGGCAGCGCATCCACCGGACCGAGCTCGCGCTTCAACGCACTGAAGAAATGCTGGCCGAAAATCTCGCGCTGTGCAGCAGGATACGAACTGCGGTCGAGGCCGCAGACCGCTTGGTGAAGATCGATCCCCCCAGCTTTGAAGGACGTCGCGCGGATTGAACTGGGCCGGCGTTTCATTCGTCGCGACCTTCAGGCCACCCGGCGCCACCACTCGCGCTCAAGCACGGCGGCAACCAGGTCGACAGACGGCGAGCGCGGCTCATCGTGCGCGGCCTGGTGCTCGGCGAGGAACCTGTCATCGGGCATGCGCTCCACTGCCTCGGCCAACATGCGCGAGCGACTGGTCGATCCAACCGACGGCGGAACGAAATGCCATCGCGCGGGCGGCGTTAGCGCCAACAGAAGGAAAACGCGGGGCCTGAGGCCCCACACCCCCACTCCGCTCCGCTTCGCGGACGGATATGCTCACTCCCTCGCTCATGCGGCACTATCCGGTGTTGAGCCATATTGCTTTTGAGAGCGAAGGATGCGGCTGATCGCCGTCGCATAGCGGCTGATCTCGGCGTCGATCTGGCTTGGGGTAAAGCCTCGGCGTTCGAGCTTCTTCCGCTCCGGTGCAACATGCAGCGACCAGTAGCGCTGTCCGGCTTGGTAGGTGCGAGCGTTCAGCGCGGTTGGTATGCTGCGAAGACGTAACCTTGCACCTCGACTAAGGCGATCGGTCCCTTGGGAACAGTGCCGTCGGTATGGAAAGATCGCATCGGCACTGTCCTTCCAGCCCTGATTGAAGAGGCCCGTATCCACTGCCCTGCTGTAGGTAACGAACCCCTCCCCGTTGCGGGCTCCGACCTCTTCCATCCAAGCCGTGGCAGCACCCAGCCAACTCGCGGACTACCTTCAAGTAACTGGGGCAAGTCGTGGGGCCGCGGTCTACATGACCATCGGTACTGTGCGATGGGTGGGACCTAGCGTCGGGCAGGGGGCAACCTAGAGATAGCCCGACGGCCCCTTACGCAATGTCGCCACGGATAACCCGGACGTTCAGCTGCCTTAGCGCCGGCACGAGTTCCGCATGAGCGCCGTGGCCCGTCGGGCCCTGAGCCTGCCGTCAACGGCGCGGTCGTAGACCGCCACGCATTCCGCTCCGGTCAGCCGCGAATTCTACAGGATCCCGTCAACGGCGAACCCGTTAAAGAGAGTCTGGCTCAGCTTCCGGCCTTCCTCCTGTTGTTTGGCACGTGCAGCGTCGGTGCTGATCCCGAGCCGCAGCAGGCCGGTGGATCTACAATGTTGCTGACGCGTCCGGAGCCACGCGTGATTTCGCTGCCATTTCGCATTTCTACAATGCGACGCAGCTTCGCCGAGCTAGCATTCCAGCATCAACAAGGGTCTGCTAATGATGTTCATCGCGAATCTTCTCGCTCGGGCCGAGACCGTCGATCAAGTCCGTGACATCCTCATCGATCTCACGCGGCAGACATCCGCTGAGTCGGGCGCGGTGTCGTATCACGCCGCTCAGAGCACGTCCGACACCACGCATTTTTATGTCGTGGAACAATACCGCGATCATGCGGCTTGGGAGTCTCATATGGCCTCTCCCCATGTGCGCAATGCGCTATCCGTGTTCAATGATCTACTTAGAGAGCCGCCTGCGGCAGCCGTGTTCGTGGTTTTTGCCGAATACATAGCTGTGCCAGCCGACAGCCACGCGATCTAAGCGTGTTCGCCATTTAGCTGTCGACCACACAACTGGATCGGCTCTTCATACAACCTACGACGGACGGAAAGGATTTCCGATGGCTGAAGTGGCAGTTCTAGGACTTGGAGCGATGGGGTCGCGCATGGCAGCCAATCTGCTCAAGGCAGGGCACCGCTTGACGGTGTGGAACCGGTCAAAGGAGGCGGCGCATTCGCTCATTTCCACAGGAGCACGTCTCGCCGGCACGCCGCGAGAGGCCGCGGCAGAAGCAGATTTCGTGATCGCCATGGTTCGAGACGGCATTGCATCACGGAAAATATGGCTCGACGAGGACACGGGGGCACTTGCTGGGCTCAAGGCGGGCGCGGTGGCGATCGAGAGCTCGACACTGACGCCGGTTTGGATCGGCGAGCTCGCCAAAGCCGCATCGGCTCGGGGCGTCGCCTTCCTTGAGGCACCGGTGGCAGGCGGGCGCCCACAAGCGGAGGCGGCCCAGCTGATCTATATCGTCGGCGGCGAGAAGGACGTCCTTGCGCGAACAGAACCGCTGCTCAAAGCCATGGGGACGGCAGTACATCACGCTGGGCCGGTCGGGGCAGGCGCCATGGTGAAGCTCTCCGTCAACTCTCTTCTCGCTATCCAGGTTGGCGCAATGGCCGAACTCATTGGCCTGCTGCAGCGGCTGGGCGCCGATGTCGATCGAGCCGTCGAGATTATTGGCACGACGCCCGCCAGCAGCCCAGCGGCGAAAACGATGGCAGCCTCCATGCGCGCGGGCACGTTCGCACCCTTGTTTCCAGTAGAACTCATGGACAAAGACCTTGCATATGCAGTCGCTATGGCGGGCGCGGACTGCTCACAGCATATGCCTCTGACTATTGCGGCCCGCGAGGTCTTCCAGCACGGGATTGATCGCGGCATGGGCGATGACAACATAACCAGCATCGTGCGCCTGTACACTGAGCCAAGATAATCTATGTATGCGATGGGCGACTGCAGAAGTGGCGTAACAGATAAGTCATGGATTTTGAGAGGCTTGGATGCTGAGTATATCCTATCGACCGATCGAATCGATAGGTCACGTGGTTGATCGCTACTGGTCACGTGAGACCAATCCTGGCGAAAACATCGAATTTATGCCGTTCTGGCCAAGCCCAGGCGGAGCTGAGATATTCTTTCACGTTGCACGAGGCTTTCTGCTTAACGGGAAACAGCCGCCGCGGGCCTATGTTTTGTGCTGCCGTAGCCAGCCCATTCACCCAAAGGCCGTGCCGGGATTTCGCTTTCTTGCTGTCCGTATTCGGGCGGGCATGGCAGAACATCTGCTGGGAGTACCTGTTTCCGAACTTGCACACAGAATTGTTCCACTCGAGGTGATCTGGGGACAAGAGGCAACGCGTCTGACGGAGCAAATCGTAACCACAGCGCTTGACAGCACGCGGGTCCACCTGCTGAACCATTTTCTACAGCAACGTCTCAATCCCCGAGCAGAGCGGCGCACCCTCGATGCCGCCTTCCGACTTCTCGAGACGGGAACATCATCGATCTCCAAAATCTGCGATCTTGTGGGACTGAGCGAGAGACAGCTTGAGAACCGTTTCAGCAGAGCAACGGCAAATTCGCCGGTCCGCTTTCGCCAACTTGCGCGGTTGAGACGAACTATCAAAGCGATATTGCAAGATCCGAACGAGAAATTTACGACAGCTTGTCGATGAGGCCTACTTTGATCAATCGCAGGCCGTTCATGAGTTCCGCCGTTTTACAGGTCTGACACCAACGGAATTTTGCGAGCTGGCGAGACGGTCCGCTCACTTCTACGAGTTGAGATCGCCGGCTTTGGCTTGCAGAAGTCAGTAGTGGGTTGAGCCCGCCGGGCAACGCGGCGGAAGCTCCGTTCCTCCGGAACCACTGCAAAGCCGGCCGCAACGATCAACCCCGAAGACGTTGTCCGATGTAGGGTTCGAATCGCTCTAGCACTATCGGCAATACAGCGCGTCGATCGAAATCACCTGTTAGCCTCTCCTCTGAGCGCGGCCGCAGCTCCCTTCAGGCAAGATGCGCGAGCAGACGGATATCTATCTGACCGAAAGCAAACAGTAGCCAGGCGTGCCCCACTGAAAGCACAATCACGCGCAAAGGTTCCTGGACTGATGCTCGGCTGGCGGCAACTTGCTCGCCAGCCGAGTTGAGTTCAGGCGGTGGTCGGGGGAGACTGGCCAGCCACACGCTGGTGATTCCAACCTGTGCCGATGTGCCAATCAGCAACCTTCGTCGGTCTTTTTCACCTGGCCTGGCGCGGCGGTGTTGGCTGTCGTGTCCTGCTGACCAGGCGCCGCCTGCTGAGCGCTGCCAGTCTGCTGGCCGGGCGCGCAGTCTCTGGCCGAGTTCGGATTTGTGGTGCCGCTGGTGGTGGTCGTGTCGGTGCCCTGATCGCCGGACATGTTGGTCCCGCTGCTCGTCGTGCCGGTGCCCTGATCCGTCGTACTGGGCATGGTTGTCGTGGTCGAGGTTCCGCTCGTTGAGGTTCCGCTCGAAGTTCCGCTGGTCGTCTGGGCAAAGGAAAGCCCGGCCGACACCGCCAGCACGGCCGAAGCCAAAAGGATGCGTTTCATCTGCTTTCTCCTGTCTGAATGCGCGGGATGCGCCCGGCAAATTGAACAGGCAGACAGAAGGAGTGTTCCCCGATGAAGTTCAACTTTTGTAACTCTGGTCGTAGGTCAGCCTTAGGATGGCCGGCGTATATTAGAATCTCTTGAAGAAGACACTGCCCGCACCAGAATCCATGGCATGGCTCGGGGAATAGGCATTGGTGACCAGGTGGCGATTACTGCCACGGTTCGAAGGCGGATAACAGAGGACCGCGTAAGCGTCTCTATCCCAGGTTACGACTTCCCACATTCCATCATCGACCACACCAAGGTGAACCGAGGCCAGCAAATCGACCTGAAAGGCGAGGTCACGCGCATCGACGAGGACACCGTGACGATCGACCTCGGGCCGCTGGTCACGGTCGACCGTGACAAGGTCCGGCTAATGGAGAAATATCGGCCGCCAAAACGACGAAAGGCACTTGTCGTTGCCCCGGATTAGAACCGACAACATCGCGACAGGCTATGAGGGCAGGCCGCATGACGGGCCGGTAGAGGACGAGTCGAAGCACTTGGTCTACTGCCCAGTCTGCGGCCAAACGTTCGACGCGCGCGATCTTGGACAGGTCTTCCACCACGCTGAGCCGCAGCACGAGCCGCTTCCGGTCGAGCAATAGTCCAGCTAGTTGAGCTCCGGCGGCAGACCGACGTTGAGACCCTTCAGCGCGCCACCGACGTACGTTGGATGAGAAAAGGGTGCTGCGTGCACCGCGCCTTCCCCGCGCGCCGATGCTCCCTGGACCGCAAAAAAGTCCCGCCGCACTGCCAGAACGGCGGGACCGATCAAACGCTTTGCACCAGGCGGGGGGATGCGGGGGGTTGGGCTTGCCAAGTGAGCGCGGACCGTAACCAACCCTAAGCGCAACAGCGGCAACGCGTCCACCAACCGCCGGTTGGAGCGACAGGACGATTGAGCCGCCGGCAGGTCAGGTCATCCCGGGTCGCTATCGCTCGCAACCAGACGGTAGCGGAAATTGTTGCGGATGTGGTCGTTGAAATAGCGGCCCTTGGCGAACGCGGCCCGGAACGCGGCAAGGTTTCCGGCGGTACCCCCTCAAACTCGTACCGTTTACCGCTGGCGACGAACCACACCGAGAGGGTCCTTCTATCCAGATCATATTCCATCTTGCGGATCGAAGTAGATGGCATGAGCACCACAGGCCGAGGCCCGGGCCCTTGCGGGGAGCGCGGGCCGATCGGGATACCGATCTGCAGCAATACCTGGAGGGGGAGGATTCGCTGCGTGCACCGAACTTTCGCGGCGGTCCCGTGTTCCCAATCGAGATAGACAAAAAGCTAGCTGCACCTTTCGGCATCACGCGGACGTTGGATTTCTGAGAAAGCGCGAGCGTCAATACTAACTTCTGGTGTTGGAATTTTCCCGTGAGATAGGCACGCGCCACGGCGAAAGGAGTGCCCCGCCGTGACCGTCCTCGCCTACAACCTTGCCAATGACATCAAAGGATTGTGGAGGGTCGTCTTCGTGCCGGACGAACTGCATCTATATGTGGAATTCAGCCAGCCAGACGCCGACACAAACCCGTTGATTGAATGAGTGTTGATGATTTCCTTGCATGGCGGCCGAAAGGCGCACTCCACAAGCGAGCGCGCGACAGCTTGGTTTCGCTCATTTGCAAGGCGTTGACAGGGCGATGAGACAAGGGAGAACCCGCGCCGAGATCAAGTGCGAGCGCCGCGGGTGGGCCTATTCGACGTTCCGAAGGCACCGCGACGATGCCGCCAACGCGATAGCTAAAGCTCTTATCGGTGAGGCGCGCGGGCTTGGCTTTGAAGCGTCAGCGGAGCGACATTTGCACCTTTCGCTCGGTGATCGCATCTTGATCCTGACGTGATGAACGCACTGGCTGATTACGCTGGGCGGCGCGAGGTGGCCCGTCTTGCGGTTATGCTCGATCTGGGCAAGCTGCTGCGCTGGATATTCAAAACCGTTGCTCCTGAACTCAGCGCAGATAGCGAATCGTCCAGGTTTCCTGGGAATCGACGACCATGTTTGAGCATGAATCCGCCAACCTGCTGACGATGCATGACCAGTGTATCGACCGCCGCTGAGCAGGCGCACACCAGATCCCGCATGGGCACCGCGAGGCGAGAGGATAAAAGCCAAGGCGCCGAACGACCATTGGAATCGTGCCTTCCTGGCGGCGCTGCGCCACGACCGTGTCGATGCACCATCGCTCATCGACGGACCGATCAACGGCGAGAGGTTCAAAAATCTATGACGACAAAGTTCTCGTCCCACCCTCAAGCCCGGCGACATTGTCGTCATGGATCATGCCTCGGCAGGCGAAAAATTCAGCGGGTTAACGCTGGGATAAAGAGGATGGTGCGTCGCACAAAAATATTGCAATGCACTACAAATGCCGTAACGTCAGTTTCGTAGATGAATGAGACGGCTTTTGTGAAGGGCCGCCCGCTGAAAAGGATGGAAACTATGGCCAAGACCGCTGACACCGTTGAAAATTCCGAATTCCCGACCTTCGACCCGTCGATGGCTACCGACCAGATCCGCGCTGTCGCCGAAAAGGGCCTCGAGCAGTCGAAAGAAGCCTATGCGAAATTTGCCTCAGGCACCGAGACGACCCAGAAGGCGCTGCAGTCGAGCCTCGAAACCTCCAAGACCGTCGGCAACGAGCTGTCGCTGAAGACAATTGCTGCTCTGCGCGCCAATGCCGAAGCCGGCTTCTCGCACCTCGAAGCCCTGGTTGCCGTGAGGGCGCCCTCCGAGTTCCTCGAGCTGCAGGCTGCCTTCTTGCGCAAGCAGGTCGAACTGACCGTAGAGCAGGCCAAGGAATTTCAGGCCGTGACGACCAAGGCTGCCGAAGATATATCCAAGCCAATCAAGGATGTCTTTGAAAAGGCGATGAAGGATCTCAAGGTCGCCTGATTGAGTCTAGGCGATCGGGGATACCCGCAAAACGACGCCCTTCTCCAGCCGCCTTTTTCTTTTGGGCTGACCGGCTATGTGTCTCTTACGTCAGCTTTGGAAGGCGGGCCTCGGTTTTTGATCGCTGGTCGTCTAGCGACGCGTTCATGTCTCTGATGCATCGATAATTTGCTCCAAGGCTATTCCGAGCTGACTTTGAGCGGACTGGCTCGCGCGGCGGAGCTTGCCGTCCAGGGCAACACCTATATGCGAGATAGCCGAGAACGATCCGGAGCTTAAGCGCGCTATCGAGGCGGCAGAGCAGACCCGAGAGGGGCCGGCAGAAGTGCAGGGCAAAACCCCTGCAAATGTCGATGCCGTGACCGAACAGCAGCGAGATCGTCGCCCCGAGGAGGCCGAGCGCCGGCCGGACGAACCGTCCGAGCAGGCTCACGAACTGGGTCGACCGTAGATGCTACAAATCGGCTGCAGGGTAAGTTAGACAGCGACAAGGAGGCCGCACAACGCGGCAGCGAAACGACGCGGACCGATCCGGCGCAACAGCATATCCCTCGCCTCGAGGAGTTGGAGCACGACGAACTATAAAGAAGGGAACGCGACCGCGACGACCGGGTCCGTTAGAGGACCACGTTCAATCGACAGGTTTACGTTTACCAGAGCAACGACCCGAAAGGTGACGAGGGGTTTGGCAAGCTATCTGTTTCGTTTTCTTCCTGGGCGCACTGCAGGTTGCTTAGGAAACGGTGTCTGGCTGGTACCAAAATTTCATGCAGTGGAGCAGCGAAATGGAGTGCGCCCCTGAAGGTGGACAGATATCAGGCTGCTGATTTGCCAGTCTGCCGGATGTGTTGATCCTCGAACTGCTGCGGGCTCAGATATCCGAGCGCCGAATGGAGCCTGCGTTTGTTGTAGACCTCCTCGATGAAGCGGGGAAGGTGATCAATGACGTCGTCGAAGGTTTCGAAGGCCATCGGGTAGACCGCCTCGACCTTCAGCGTCTTCATGAAGCTCTCCGCCTTGGCGTTGTCGTAAGGATTGCCTCTGCGGCCCATCGAGCCCGTCAGGCCGTTTGTTTCCAGCGCTTCGCGGTAAATCTGCGCAGCGTATTGGGAGCCCCGATCGGAATGATGAATGCAGCCGGACGGCGGCTGGCGCCGTTCAATGGCCGCCTTCAAGGCTGCCATCGTCAGCCGCGCATCGATCGATCGGCCAATGGCGTAGCCGGCGATCATGCGCGACCAGGCGTCGAGAATGACTGCGACGTAGACGAAGCGGGTCGGCAGCGCGACATAGGTTATGTCGGAGACCCAGAGCTGGTTCGGGCCGGTTGCAACGATGTCCCTGGCCAGGTTGGGGAAGATCGGGCCATCATGATCGCTGTCGGTGCTGGCCACGAAGCGCCGCCTGATCCTGGGCTGCAGATCATGCTCGTGCATCAGGCGCCGGATCTTCTTGTGGTTCACGACGAGGCCTTGCTGACGCAGCGCAGCGCCGACACGGCGATAACCGTAGAACTCGAACTCGTCGCTGATCGAGAACATTGCCTCGACGATCGCGGTGTCGTCGGCCGCGTTCTCCAGGGGGATCGTAGTAGGTGGAGCGCGCGATTCCCATCAACCGGCATCCTTCGGCAACGCTGATGCCGCAGGGCCGGTGATGACGGATGTAGTCCCGCTTCTCGGCCGCGGTGCGTTTCTCAGAGCCCCCTTTAGAAACTCAGTTCCAGAGCCTGCTTACCGACCAACCGTTCGAGCGCTGCGATCCGGGCTTCGTATTCCTGGATCAGGTCAGCGGCCTGCGCATCAATCGTCGAACGCTCCTTGCTCATATTTGCGCACCCAGATGCGGATCAGGTTGCGCGAAACATCGTGATGCTTAGCCAAGCCGTGCAGCGTCTCGCCGGCGATGAACTCCTGCGCGACCTGGCGTTTGAACTCGATGCTGTGACTGCGGTGCTTTGCCATGGGTTCTCTCTCCGAAAACCCGGAAGGCTGGTCAATCCACACATCCCGATCTATCGACCCTCAGGGGCGCACTCCAAAATGCCGGATTTTTTGGCCGGCTTTTGGCCGTTCTGATAGTTGCGGGCCTGCGCCACTCAAGCCTTATGCAAGGATAAGAAAATGGCAGACGAACCGAACCGGAATCCGACTGCTGATGAAATAGCCGGCATGCAGTGGTGGAATTCACTTACCGAGACTGAGCGCGCGGACTGGCTGGCCCGGGCGGATTCGGCAGTGCCTGCCGAGGCTTGGGCAGCATATAAACGTCAAGGAACGCTCGATCTACAACCTCCTGGCGGGATCCACTAGAGCGGCTGACAGTCGCTCGCGGGAAGGTGGCCGGCGCCGTTTGGGGGCGTTGGGGTAGATTTGCCTGTTAGGCGCCGGCCAGGCGGGATTGGGGTCTCCCGCCGCAGGAAGAATCTAACAGAGGCAAGTGAAGTGGGTATGGCGTGATCGCGGAAGGTGGCCCGGAGCACGGCACCGGCCTCTCCGGAAATCGCTTGCTAGTAGCGCCAACCTTGCTTGAATTCGTCGATGAACCATCGCTCGACGTCGTCCCGCACCGAAGTGCTGCTTCGGAATTTCAAGTGGCCCGGCGACTTCTGCTCAAGCCAAGAAAAGAAATCGGAAAATCTTGGATTCTCTGGCTGATGAGGAAGCCCGCGCTCTTCAGCCCATTTTGTGCAAAAGTAGCGAACACCCTGTTCTGCTTCATCCCTAGTCATGACGGGTGATCACCCAAAGGCAAGTCTTCTGTTCCGACACAAAAGCAAGGCGCCGACGACGCTGGTGCGTTCGAACGGCAGCGTGCTAGCCATCCGCGTCCCGCCGATCAATTTGAGACGGCAATTGAGACCGACAACCCGCCGAGCTTTACGGCCAAAGGAAAGTCGGCGGCCCATCTTTCAATGAGCATTGCCTGAACCCACCGACCTGCGGATTGCCAGTGGCCCCGCGATTCGCAGCTTTGCCGGAACAGAGGCGTGCCGTCTAGCAATGTAGGCGTGTACCGTTCCAGGTGCGGAAGTTTTCGAGACTTCTGCCTTAAACCCTCTCAGTCATTGCTCCAGATGTGATGTTTTCATGCCATCCTGCGTCACGCGCCAGCGCTCGCGTTGCGCAGCACGAGTGATCTAGGTTAGAAATAGCCCGACGGCTCCTTACGAAAGGTCGCCGCGGATAACCCGAACGTTCAGCTGCCTCAACGCCGGCACGAGTTCGGCATGCCGTTCGAGCGCCGTGGCCCGTCGAGCCTTGAGCCTGCCCTCAACGGCGCGGTCGTAGACCGCCACGCATTCCGCTCCGGTCAGCCGCGAATAGTAGAGGATCCCGTCAACTGCGAACCCGTTAAAGAGAGCCTGGCTCAGCTTCCGGCCTTCCTCCTGTTGTTTGGCACGTGCAGCGTCGGTGCTGATCCCAAGCCGCAGCAGGCCGGTGGTCCGGACGTCGATCACCGTCAGGGGCGACGTAGCAGAGACTTCGGACACGGCCCAGCCAGCGATTTCCGAGAGATGCAGCATGCGGTAAGATTTTCCCTCGAACCGGTCGCGAATAATCGTCTCGGCGATCGCCGTCGCCAGGTCGCGAGCAATGTAGAGGACCATGAAGGACCGGTCGGGGCTTGCGAAGCGCGATTGTCCGAACCCCATGCCCAATGGAGTAGCTGCGTACTCCTGTCGCATTGCCCGCAGGTAGTGTTGCGGCTGGAACCTGATTGCCAGGTCCGCGACGACTTCGGCGTCAAGCTCCAGGATCAGCCGAAATCGAACTCGGCGTCAGCGACGACCTCATCGATGCGCCCAGCCTTGAGTCGGTCGAGCGGAGTTTCGCCGGTGTCGCTCACATGCTGCTGGGTCAGCCACAGCCACGTCGCACGAGGATTCCCGATGATCTTCGTGATCCGGGCCATGTCCTCAACAGGACGACCGTCGACGAATTGGGCGAGCGGAAATACGTGCTTCCGCTCGCCCTTGAGCAGTCCGATCACGGCTCCGCGCCTTTGCCAATCGTGCAGGGTCGAACGCTTCGTCCCGAACATCTTTTCGATCTCGCCGGGACCGGCGACAGGACCAGCCCAATCCTCAAGGCGTGTCGGCGTTGCATATTCAGCGAGGCGCAGCCGGCCCTCTTCAAGATCAAAGACCTTCCCGCGGCCTGCGCCCTGGCTGACCTCCACGGGCTTTTCGACCTCTACTGGAGCAAGTATCTTACTGGGTCGGGCGAGCTCCGTAACCACATTCTCCACTGCTCTCGCCAGTGCCTGTTCGTGCGCAGCGATCTGGCGCTGCTCGGCAGGGGACAGACGAGACGTTACCGCCGTCAGGGCGGCGACCGCCTTGCCGGCGGCTTTCAGAGCGGACTTGGATATTCCTGGATGGCGTCGCGACAACACATCGAGAATGTCAGCGACCGTCTCACGATCGACCTTTGCATCTGCGCGAACTGCCGAGTTGCGAGCGTTCATAACGACCACCATTGGCACCATATTTCTCGCCCTAGATAGTACGGATTGTCCGAAATGTCCAGATTGTAGTCTGGCAAATTTGCACCTGTTGCTGGTGATCTGGACCCATTCCGGACCTTCCTGACGCCGGATCGCTTTCCCGAAAGGCGGCGTCCACAGAACCAACGCTCATGACCCGAGGACTAAGCCGCTCGCGCGGCAATGGCGCCTGTGATGAGCGTCCTGCACTTAATCTGGACTCCGTGCATGTGAGGACGGGCCGTTCTGCCTGACGATTGGGATCTTCTCATCATCAGACAGGAGGTTCCCATGAAGGAGGAGAGGACCACCCCGCTGCGCGAGCGCATGATCGAAGATATGCGCGTCCGTGGAATAGGCGACAAAGCCCGGCAAGCCCACATCCGGGCCGTCAAGGATTTCGCCGGTTTTCTGAAGCGATCTCCGGATACCGCCACCCCCGAGGACCTGCGCGCCTACCAGTTGCACATGACCAACGCGGGCATCACGCCGCCAACTTTCAACGCCCGCATCATCGCGCTTCGCTTTTTCTTTGGCACGACCTGCGGCCGCGAGGACATGAAGCGGCATATGCAGTTCCGTCGGCAACCGCAGAAGTTGCCGGTGATCTTGAGCATCGAGGAGGTTTCCAACCTGCTGATGGCGGCCCCGGGCCCGGGCCTGAAGTATCGCGCGGCACTCAGCATCTCTTATGGGGCCGGGCTAAGGACGTCAGAGGTCTGCAATCTCAAGATCGGCGACATCGACAGCGACCGGATGCTGATCCATGTCGAACAAGGCAAGGGGCATAAGGACCGCAAGGTGATGATGTCGCCCGACCTGCTGGATCTCCTGCGCGACTATTGGCGCGAAGCGCGGCCACAAGGTTGGCTGTTTCCCGGTAAACCCAGGATCAACCCGATCTCGCCGCGGCAGCTCAACCGCGCGTTCATGGCGGCCAAGCACATGGCCGGGATCACCAGGCCCGCAACGCTGCACACCTTGCGGCACAGCTTCGCCACGCATCTGCTGGAAGCGAACACCGATGTGCGGGTCATCCAGGTCCTTCTGGGCCGACCACCGCCCGATATACCCATGTCGCCACCAAGACGATCCGCGACACCGTCAGCCCGTTCGACTCGCCGGGCGAATCCATCCACAAACTGCGCAAGCAATGGGAGAAGGTATACACCGCCCCCGGAGGCCTCGAACGCTGGCTCAAACACATGCGGATCGCGGGCATGCCGGAGGAGTGACGGCTGTCGGTGTGGCCCGGTCGGGCGGCACGAGTAATGTCCTGGAAGGCTTTGAACGCGACCGTCGCTGCGCCCAACGCAAATGTCAGGAGTTGGCGCGACCGAGCCAGTCGGCGCATGGGCTGTCGGCGACCAGCTTGCCGAAACGGGTGCGGTTCTCGCCAACTGTATGGCCGTGGAGCATCTCGAGTATTTTCGGACCGTGGCGGTTCACGATGGAGATTCCTGCCAGCAATGCAGGGCGCAGGCGTAAGGACAGGATTGGCGTTCCCGCAGAGGGCATGGATATCCGCCTATCAGAAACGATGTCGTCAAACTCCGGGATTATGGCGCCGAGAACCCTGAAGCGTTCCAGACAAATATCCGAACTTAGGGTCTTCGGTATGCGGCGCATCAGGAGGAGCCGCGCAATATGGATCGGCAATGCCCAGGATCGAAGACGTTTGTCTGAGACATCCTCGATCAACTTCTTGCCATGGAGGGCGGAACTCCAATAGTGGCGGAAAGGGGAGGCGGCGTCTTGCTCGCCGCTATCGCGAAGCCGCGATCCGCAGGAGGAGCAAGTGAGCCACCATCCAAGGAACTGGGTTCGCCTGAACGCCGTAGCGTCCTGCACATCTCGCATGCACTTCGGGCAAAACTGTATCGGTTTGGAGGCGATCAAGCGACGAGATATCGGTGCGACGTTGGCAAAGGTCATTCCGCGCACGAACTTCGCATCAGTTGCGAATATGCGAGCGAGGCGGATCGCCTGCTTGCGGACGCGGGAAGAGATCATCCGCACAACGATCGCGAGCTTCTATCTAAAACGGAACCGGCCGAGTTTTTCGCGGCGAGGGCGCGATGCCCTTCCGGACGCCCGGGCTTGCGATCCACCACCGCTTCATCCCAAAGCTGTTCGTCAACTTCGTCGGGAAATGGATCACTCATCTGAGCTCACGGGGGAAAAAGGTCACGAGACCTGATTCTCACATTAAGTGCCATACGCCAAGCCAGATTACCAAATTAACTGCTAATTCTCAAATTAAGTGCAGGCCTAACTTGCTGGAATCATTGACGAGCGATTCTCATGGTTAAGTGCAAAGCGACAACGGCGGCGAAGACGACGCCGGTGATCCAGAAGGTGATGATGATGGTGTCGTCGATATAGTCCCAGTTCGAGGCAATCGGCGTCCACCACCATGGGCTCAGGAAGTGGAACAACACCGAGCCCACCAGTATCAAAACGAGTACAAGCGCGATGGCCACGTCCCGTTTCCTCCCGGCATTCCAAGGGGCGCGAAGCCGTCCCGGGAAATACCAAGGGCATCATAGCTCGATTTGCGATCGAAATATCGAAATTCTAGAGCCGACTATGTGAGGAGCGAAAATGTCATTTCGGATCTCGTGCGGCTTTGGTGCAGCGATCGAACGATCGACGCATCTCGGTCTTGATATCAACCTTATGCCTTGATGGCTCGGCAGCTGGCCTCTCTGCGCCCCCATTCAGCCGTTGCAACAGAACCGCTGTGCGCGCCCGAAGTCCGTCCGCCGCCGGCTACCGCATAACCGGAAACATCAAAGACCAATTCTCGGCGAGTCTCCAATCCGTGCACCAAAGCCGGATGGCGACCGAAATGACGATCAGCCGGTCGCGCTCGCTCAAGCCCGATCCGACATGCTGGAACACTGCGGAGAAGCCGGCCATTCCGGCGGCATCCCCATGTCCCATGATTATGCCCAGCAAAGGGATGATCAAGCCGATGCCGAACCCTTCGAGGGCGGCGCTGACCAGGCCAAGGACCACCACGGCGGGAAGCAGATGCAGCTGTCTGCCGCCGAGCGCGCGGCGCAGCATCGTCAGGCTTGGCGGTACCAATCGCATCGCCTGTTACCTTGCCTCGGCATTTGCCTGTTGATCCTGCCGCACCGGCCTCGCCTGCGGCGATCTCGCCAGCAAAAGAATCGCAAATCTGGCCGCGCCAAGCAAATTCATAAGGACGATCGGCCAATGCGACAGATTGAGGTCGCGATCGAACGCTGGGCCCGCCGCCAATTCTCGGAAAGCCTCCCTCACGGCCCAGTAGAAATGGCGAAGCAGCCAGGGCGCATGGCGAATGTGCTTCAGGCAAAGCGCGCCATTGCCCAGGCTGTAGTCTCGGTGGAGCTTGTCGATGGATTTGCGGTCGCGCCGGCCGTGATGATGGAAAATCGTCATGTCGGGCACATATTCGACCGGAATACCGAGCAGCATCGCGCGCACAAGGTAATCCGTATCCTCCGCCGACCGCAGCGGGCCGCCGGCGCCAAACCGCCCGTCGAAAGGCCCGATACGGGCCGCGACATCGCGGTGCATGGTCATGTTGCAGCCCAGCACAAAGCCGCCGGGATGGACATCCGGGGTAAGCCGCTCGCGGACCAGCGACCGCTTGATCGTGAACGGCAGATCCCTGGCATCGCCGATCTCGACGCGGCCGCCACGGATGAGCCATTGCTCGCCAGACGCATAGTGCCGCTGCAAATCGCGCAGGTAGTGACCATCGACCCGGCAATCATCATCGACGAAGACCAGCACGCGGCCCCGGGCGCGCGCCAGCCCGGCGTTGCGGGCCGCCGCCAATCCGGGTCGCGGCTCGCGGACAGCCGTCAACGGGATGTCCGAGGTATCGGCGATGCTGGCCAGGCGCTCCGCCGTGCAGTCGGTCGAGCCATTGTCGACAACGACGACCTCGGCAGCGAAAGCGGGATGCGAGCGGCAAGCGGTCTGGATCGACTTGATGCAGGCCTCGAGCACGGCGACGCGGTTGCGTGTGCATACGATGAAGCTGACCTCCCGCGCCGATCGATGCTGCGGCCGGGGGCTGACCGGCGCCGGCACCGGCGCGCGATCGCGCTGAAGGGGTTGGTGGGATCTGACCGTCATTCTAGCTCGACCGATAGGACGCCAGAATCGCCGCGGCCGGCACGGACTGCAAATACCACGACAGCGCGTCCACCTGCCTGGTGGCCGACATCGAGATGAGGCTGAACCACAGCGCGTAGGCGCCGGTACGCAACACATACCGCTCGCGGCGTCGAATGAGTCCCCATTTTGCCGTCCGCATCAGGAATTCGTGTGTCAATTGCGGTTGCATCTCGTCGCCTATGAGCTGGTAGAGGAAATAGAACAGGTTCAGCGCGCCAGCCTCATAGCTCGGCCTCGTTTCCGCCGGCAGTCCGGAGATCCTCCCTTCCAGCGCCAGAAGCCATTCGGCGGCACGGCGCACCGTGTCCATTGAGATGGCATCGCCGATGTCGCGGAGGTCTTGCGTCTCTTGCGTGAGATCTTCTCGCTCGAGGTTCTCGGCCACGATCTTCAAATGCGTCCTGCGCATTTCCCGCTTGTGCCGGTTGGTCACGCTGTCGCCATGGATGCGATAGGCGATCAGGTTTTCGGGGGTCATCGCCGCCGGGTAACGGTCGGCAAGCCGCCTGAAGAGATCGAAATCCTCGGCGTGATTGTAGTTCTCATCGTAATATAGATCATCGTCCTGTATAACTTTCCTGTTATAAACGATCGGAGGATGCGTGAATACCGTAAAGAACATCGACAATATACGCAGCAGATTTTTCTGAAGCATCGGATCAGGCAGGCCTTTGACGATGCGGTTGCCAAGCAGGAAATCGACGCCCGCGCCACACAGAGCGAGGTCGGGCCGCTGGCTGAAGGGTGCGACCTGGCGCGACAGGCGCCAAGGATAGGCGACATCGTCGGCGTCCATCGGGGCGACCAGCTCGCCCTGGGCTATGGTCAGCCCCTCATTGAGCGTTGCGATGAGGCCACGGTTTTCGCGCGAGATGATGAAGACCCGACTGTCGGCCTGGCGGTATGTCTGCAGGATCTGCAGGGAATCGTCCGTCGAGCCGTCGTCGATCGCGATGAGCTCCAGGCGGTCGTAATCCTGCCGCAGAATGCTGCCCAGCGCGGCGGCCAGATAAGGTCCCGCATTGTAGACCGGCAGCAGAACGGACACCAAAGGCGCTGCAGCCATGGTCAGATCCGATCGGTTCGATGGAGATCGCGCATCAAGGGTGGTTTGTGGCCATCGCCAGGATATGCGCCTGCCGTCCGCCCGACCCATCCGCCATCGCTTGTGTTGACGCGTGGCTGGACACCGGCGCGGGCTCCTTTGGCAACATAGGGAAAGTGGCGCTTGAGGCTGTTGAGCGGCTTTTCGAAAACCAGCCACGACACCGAAGCCGGGATGATGGTAGCCGCTCCCGCAACCAGAAATCGCCACGGCCCCTGTTCCGAGACGTTGACGGGGATCCAGGGCTGGGACGTGACAGCGAGCGACAGCACTATGGGGTGGTACAGGTAAACGCCATAGCTGATGCGGCCGAGGGCCAGCAGCGGCGAAAGGTCGAGAAGCCTGCCGATGTGGCCGCCAATGCCGGACGAGCAGCTTGCAACGACGACCACGAGCGGCGCCAGAGGCAGGATCTGCAACAGCAGCCAGCGGCCCCATTCCTGCACGGAATATGCCGGCCCTGGAGACAGCCACTGCAAGACGAAGAACGCAGCCGCGAACGCCGGCCAGCCAAGCCGTAGCCACTGCGGCAATGCGGCGCTTCTGGATGGCCAGGCGGCAAGCAGCGCACCCGATGCCAATGCATCCATCGATGCCGGCGGAAGCAGGTCGCGGGCGAGGGCTGGGGTTCCGGCGATCGGCCAATAGAAGCGGTACGACAACGACAGCAAAATGACACCGATGCAGATCGACTCAAGGCGCCGGCGTGGCACCAACAGAACGATCAGCGGCCAGGCGATATAGAACTGCTCCTCCATGCTCAGGCTCCAGAAATGGCAGAGCACCCAGGGCGTCCATTCATTGCGCAGCGCGTACCAGAAATTCGACAGGTAAAGCGCATGCCAGATCAGCGATCCCCTGGATTGCTCGAGGTCAACCAGCCAGACGAAACCCAGAACGGCAAAATAGGGAGGGAATATCCGCAGCGCCCGCCTGATACAGAAGGATTTCAGCGCGGGGCCGGCTTCGAATTCGGCGGCCGAGCGCGCTTCCAGGAGAAGGCGCGTGATCAGGAAGCCGCTCAGCACGAAGAACAGTCGCACGCCGATGTGACCCCAGAAGGAAGACCCTCCCGCCGCAAAGAAATGCGAATACATCACCATTGTCACGGCGATGGCCCGCAGCGCGTCCAATTGCGTGTCGCGTCTCATCAGCCGCGTCCGCCAGTGGGATGTCTCCGATGAAATCGCCAATTGGTCGATTTCGGCCGAGGGCGACGAGAGGCAACAGGATGGTTCGGAACGGGCGGCCGATGACATTGTTGCCGCTGGTCGCGCTCGCCGCTGCTCACCCCGCGGACAACGGCACCTGCGCAACGTGCTGATCGTTTTCGCTCGAAGTGCTGCGTCTCGCGCGGGCTCCGGAATGTCGGCCGGGGTGACCAAAGGGCTCTCAGCCATCCCCCGCCCGTGGGCTCACCAAATCGCTTTGCGTCAACACCACGCTTCACCGGGCCTCCAGCGAGAATTGCCAAGGAGAGTCTCTTCACGCAATCGAAAGCCCCAGGCGACGATAGGAAAAAAATGGTGCGCCGCAACACAAAATGCTAACGCGTTTGAAACAGTCGCGTGAGGGGCGAGCTGCAAAATGCGCGAAAACTGCCGGAATTCACCCTTTTTGAAGGTTTTGCGTTCGGACCTACCCACCAGCCATGGGCATCGGGCGCCGATGCGCTGCGGTGCAGCATGCCGCCGGAAAATGCCTCCGGCGGTCAATAACAGCCGGTCAAGGTCCTGACCCACGCCACGAAGGCCCCTGAACATTAAAGGGGCCATGATGGCGAGACGCTGTCATACGGACGCGCCAGCATGCGGCTCAGCTGGTGGCCGATCGACGCCTGCGGCTTACCGAATCGGCGTTTCGCCGCGAAACAGCGGCTGGTGCGCCCGCATCAAGGCGGCGATCCGGTCGCCGACTTTTCGTACCGGCGGGGAGTGACGTTCCTCGTGATGGGTGACGATCCATTGTTTCGAGTTCGGGGATAGGCTGAGCGACGCGAACCAGCCGCGGATCGCGCCGGCCTTTCGGTCTTTCCGTGCTTCGTCGGTGACGGCGAACGCGCAAGTTCGACCCTTTGCGGAAATTCGTCGCCTTTGCCGAAACTCACGCCGTTGACCCAAGCCGGTCATTCCCCGGGTTAACATGGACGTCGCGGAACGGCGGAAAGCCGTCATTCAGACAGTTCAGTTAGCGATGGCTTCGGCAGCACTACTTCGGCCAGTGCCGTGCACCGGCACGCTTTTGAGTACGAGCGGTGCTGAGCACTTGAGCACCCAAGCGTTCATAGGAAGGTCGGTTCCTGGCGCGACCACGACTTCGCGGGAACAGGGCGAGCAATTCGAGGGGAGCCTGCCTTGGGGCGCAAAGCATCGCGCCGCGACCTTGTATTCGGTTGGATCCGCAGGGGATCCCGACCATGAAGCAGTCAATGGCTTCGGCAGCAAGGCTCCGAGGCGGCGCGCCCATTCTGCCGACGGCATTGGAGCCATGGAGTTGTTCGGGTCACCGCCACCTCGAATCGCTACGCGTCGACTCGTCGCGACAGTCGATCCGTCGCGGGACGACCATGTCGCGTATTCAGATCGTCTGCCGCAGCGCGACGCCCGCCGGGATTTCGCCGATGGTGACCATGCGCCAAAGGGCGATGAGCAGCTTGCGGGCGAGTGCGACGATCATTGTTGTCTGGCGCGCACCCCTTCGGGCCACCAGTCCGCGATCGGTCAGTTGATGGACCGCGCACCAGCGACCGCACCGGGCTCAATCGAATCGTTCGTTGTTCTGCCCCCAACGGCGCCATCACCCAATGAGTCAGTCGACATCGTGTTGTCGCACCTTGCGTTCCTGACTGCATCTTCTGCGACTTGGAGAGAACGTCGGCACGCGCTATCCGCGGCCAAGGTGGTCCGGCAATTCAGCGGCTGTCGTGGGGCCGAGAGCGGACTTGCAGCTTCTAGCATCCCAAAGCGATGGCAGACATTCAAGCAGGTGGGATTGAAGTCTCAACTGCAAAGGCGAAGATCCCGAACGGACCTTTCAATGACCGCGTCGTGCCCATCCCGTCTCTTCCGACGATCGCCGACCAGGGCGGCAAGGCCATGAGTTACTCGCTCGCGCTTGGCCGACGCTGGCTGTGCCGTGTCAGAAGGGTGGCGACGACCAGGAGCACTATAGAGAGCGCCATCATCAGGGTCGCGGCGGCGGTGATGGCCGGGCTCAGTTTTTCGCGCAAGCCGATGAACATTTCGAGCGGCATGGTGCGTTGATTGGCACTGGCCAGGAACTGCACAACGACGACCTCGTCGAACGAGGTGACGAAAGCAAAAGCGGCCCCGGACAGCACGCCGGGCAAGATCAGCGGCAGCATCACCCTGAAGAATGATGTGATGGGCCTTGCTCCGGAGATGGCGGCAGCGCGCATCAGATTGCGGTCGAAGCCGGTGAGGCTCGCGCCCACCGTGACGACGACGAACGGGCTGGCGAGCGCGGTGTGCGCCAGGATGATCCCGGCATAGGTGCTGGCCAGGCCGACGCGGGCATAGAACAGATACGAGCCGACGGCGGTGATCACCACCGGCACGATCAGCGGCGACAACAGCAGCGGCATGACGATGCGGCGGCCGGGAAACTTTTCGTCGGAAAGCGCAATCGCTGTCAACGTGCCGAGTATCGTGGCGATCAGCGTCGTCCCGAACGCAACGATCAGGCTGTTGCCGATCGCCGATTGCCAGCGTTGGGTGCCGAGCACGACCGCGTACCAGCGCGTCGAAAATCCCTCCAGCGGAAAGATGAAGAAGGCGCCGCTGTTGAACGACAAGGGGACGGGAACGAGGATCGGCATGAGCAGGAACAGGATCACCATGCCGCACCACAGCCAGAGCAGGGTGATGCGGATTCTTTCGCCTGGCGTCGGATAGGGAGACAGCAGCATGGCTACACCAGCTTGAGACGGTCGAGGCCGAGGATGCGGGCAAAGATGCCGAACAGCGCGAGGGTGAAGACGAGCAGGATGAAGCTCAGCGCTGCCGCCATCTCCCAGTTCAGCTCGACATTGACGTAGTTGGCGATGAAATTGCTGATCAGCTGGTCGCTTGCGCCGCCGATGAGCGCCGGCGTGATGTAGTAGCCGAGGCACAGAATGAAGGTGAGCAGGCAACCGGCCATGACGCCCGGAAAAACCTGTGGAAGATAGACGCGGCGGAACGCGGTGAAGGGTTTTGCGCCGAGCGAATAGGCGGCCTTCATCTGCGAGGCCGGGATCGTGCGCATGACGCTATAGATCGGCAGCAGCGTGAACGGCAGCTGGATATGGGTCATGGCGATGATCAGGCCGATGCGGCTGTACATCAGATCAAGCCGGTCGTCGGCAATGCCGAGCCACAACAGCAGGTCGTTGACCAGGCCGAATTTCTGCAGGAGCACGGTCCAGGCCGCGGTTCGCACCAGGATCGACGTCCAGAATGGCAGCAGCACCGCAACGATCAGGATGGCGGCGAGGCCCTTGGGTACCGAGGCGATGAGATAGGCGAGTGGGAAGCCCAGTATCAGCGTGGCCAGCGTCACCGCCGCGGCGACGAAGAATGTGCGCATGAACACCTGCAGGAAGATCGCCTGTTGCGGCGGCACTCTTTCAATGCCTCCATCGGCGTTCCAACGCAGATCGAGCGCGCTGAGCAGGTAGAACGACGTCACGCTATGGGTGCCGCTCTCGATGACCGGCCACGTGCCGGGCGCCGACCAGAACGGCACGGCTTTCATCACCTCCAGCGGCGGCCTGTCGGCAGCCTCAAGTTGGCGTACCGTCTTGAGCACCTGGCTGCGCGCACCGGGCAGGCGGGCGTTGAGGCTCTTGGCGAGTTCATATGCCGTGCCCATGGCCTGATTGTCCCTGAGGTCGGCGGCAAGGGCCAGGAAGGCGGCATCTCCTGGCAATCCCGCGCCGTTCCAGCCGCGCAGCGCCTGGCTGGTCTGCGGCAAGGCATCGGCAATCGTCGGGTCATAGACGGCGCGCGATAGCAGCAAGACGATTGGGATGCCGAAGCTCAGCGCCAGGAGCACAAGCAAAGGCGCCGCCAGCGCCAGCGACCGCAGCCGATCGCCGAACTCGGCGCGCCGAAGTTTTGCCGTGACCGATTTCGCCGCCTTGGCATCGGCGGCCGACCGGTCGCGCGCGATGCGCGGCGGGTCCAGCTTCGTGGGCTCAAGCGCCGTCATTTTTCCTACTGCGCTAGCCAGGCGTTGAAGCGCTTGACCAGATCCTCGCCGTAGTCGCCCCAGAATTCGGTGTCGGCGACCAGATAAGCGCTCATATGGTCGGGCGCGTTCGGCAATTTGGGCAGCGCGTCCGGCGCGACAAAGGAAGCTGCATCGGTGCGCACCGGCCCGTAAGTGATATAGCTGGCGAGCTTGGCGTTGTTTTCCGGCTGGCTGATATAGGCAAGATATTTGTAGGCCAGCTCTGGGTTCTTGGCGCCCTTCGGAATGGCGATCATGTCGTATTCGAGGATCTGGTTGTTCCAGACGATCTTGAATGGCGCCCCGTCCTTGTCGATCGCATTCTGGATACGGCCGTTCCAGGCGGTGGTCATCACCACTTCCTTGGATGCCAGGAGTTGCGGCGGCTGCGCGCCGGCATCCCACCAGACGATGTCTTTCTTGATCGTGTCGAGCTTCTTGAAGGCGCGGTCGACGCCTTCCGGCGTTGCCAACACCTTGTAGACATCGGCCGGCGCGACGCCATCGGCCATCAGCGCCCATTCCAGATTCTGCGCCGGGAACTTGCGCATCGCGCGCTTGCCCGGAAACCTGGTCGTGTCGAAGATATCGAGCACCGACGTCGGCGCCTCTTTCAGCACGTTGGGGTCATAGGCGAGCACGTCGCCATAGGCGTCGAGGCCGACGCCGCAGTCGAGCGCGGAGCCTTCGAGGAATTTTTCGCGCGGCGCGATCTTGGAATAGTCGAGGCGCTCGAGAATGCCGGCGTCGCAACCTTGCAGCACGGTCGCGGTCTCGACCGTCACCAGGTCGATCGGCACGTTGCCGGTGTCGACCATGGCTTTGACCTTGCCGAGATCGCCAAGATATTCCTGCTCGACGATCTTGGCACCGGTCTCCTTGCTGAACGGCTCGAACCATGCCTTGCGCTGGGCATCCTGCCAGGCGCCGCCGCTGGCCATGATCGAAAGCTCGTCGGCGAAGGCGACATGTCCTGAGGTGATGAATGCTGTGGCTGCCGCAAAGGCGAACAGCCGTGCTTTGGTGATTTTCATTGTTGTTATTCCCCTGTTTTCGAGATGGAACCACCCGTTCCGGCATCTGCCGGAAAGGCGCGGCAGTCGTTGGGCGCGCAGGAAACCGTGACCGGTTCCCCGTTGCCCATGGTCGCTTCGGGCCCGACCTTGACGGTCAGCACCTGTCCGTTTTCCAGCCGGGCCAAAAGACGCTGGTGGTCGCCGAGATAGATGCGGCCTTCGACCGTGGCGGCCAGCCCATTTGCTCCGTTCGAGGCGGGCGCAAGCTTCAGCCGCTCCGGCCGAATGGCGACATGGCAGGCTGCGCCCTCCGCAACGCCGACGGCGAGCGCCGTGACCGAACCGCCGCCGTCCAGCGCGACGCGGCACTCCCTGCCGGAGACGCGCTCGACCTTGCCGAGCAGGGTGTTGTTCTCGCCGATGAAGCTCGCGACGAACGAAGTTTGCGGCGCGTTGTAGAGATCATCCGGCGAACCGAGCTGGGCAATCCCGCCATTGTTGAAAACGGCGACGCGGTCCGACATCGTCAGCGCCTCGCTCTGGTCGTGCGTCACATAGACGATGGTGACGCCGAGCATCGTGTGCAGCTGCTTGATCTCGAGCTGCATGTGCTCGCGCAGCTTTTTGTCGAGCGCGCCGAGCGGCTCGTCCATCAGCACCAGGCTTGGCTCGAACACCAGCGCGCGGGCAAGCGCGACACGCTGCTGCTGGCCACCGGAAAGCTGTGCCGGCCGCCGGTCGCCGAACTGCCGCAGCCGCACCATGTCGAGCGCGCGGCCGACGCGGGCTGCGACGTCCGTCTTGGTGATCTTGCGGACGGAGAGCGGGAAGGCGACGTTCTCCTCGACGTTCATGTGCGGAAACAGCGCGTAGTTCTGGAACACCATGCCGATGTTGCGTTGATACGGCGGCAGCCTGTCGACCGACCGGCCTTCAAGCGTGATGACGCCGCTGGTCGGCCGTTCGAAACCGGCAAGCATGTTGAGCGTCGTCGTCTTGCCCGAGCCGGAGGGGCCGAGAAGCGTGAGGAACTCGCCGCGCGCCACGCCAAGGTTCAGCCGCGATACCGCGAACGTGCGCCCGTCATAGGATTTCTCGACATCGATGAATTCGACAAATCCATGGCTGCCGGCATCGGCTGCCCCTGCAGGCTCGGCACTGTCGCATGACAAGGCTGTCGCTTCGGCGGTCACGGACGCAAGTCCGTCGAGCCGCGGCAGAGGCTGCTTGTCGAAACCAGGTGGTGCTTGCCGTGCATGTGTCGGTCTCGCATGACGCTGCCGCACAATGGCGGCAAACCAAACTTGTATGCTCACACAATCGATCGCTAAAGAACCATAGATGCAGACAAGTTTGGCCGTCAAGCAGCTTTCTCCGGAGTTGTGTGAGATTTTTCGAGCTGGATTTTGAAAATACCTGCCGGACAAGTGCTATTGTCTGGAGCATTGTATTATGCTAGATGCGCCGGTAGCCAGAGCGTCAACACATCGAATCCGCCAATCCGCATGCTTCAGGACCTGCAACTCGCCTCGGATGAAGGCCCGGTCTACCGGCGCCTTGCCGACGCTATTGCCGAACGGATCACGGCCGGCACACTTGCAGTTGGAGACCGGCTGCCGCCGCAGCGCGAGATTGCCCGCGCACTGGGCATCAATGTCACCACGGTGACGCGCGCGCTGTCGACGCTCCAGCAGCGCGGCCTGCTCGAAGCGCGGCCCGGACGCGGCACAACGGTCGCGGCCCGGAATGGCGGCGAAAGGCCAGGTTTCGTGTCAGCGCCGAGCGACGACACCGGCGTCATCGATCTTTCCGTCAACAGACCTGCGACCTCGGCCTATCTCGATGCGCTTGGGCTGCTGCTGCCGCGCCTGTCGAAGGACCGGCACTATGCCACGCTTCAGGACTATCATCCGCCCGAGGGGCCGCTTTGGGCGAGGATGGCAATCGCCGAATGGATGCGGCCGGTGGCGGGAGAAGGCGATCCCGGCCGCGTGGTGATGGCGGCGGGCGCCCAGCATGGGCTGGATTGCGTGCTTGGCGCGGTGACCAGGCAGGGCGAGGTCGTGCTCGCCGACGAAGTGACCTATCAGGGCATCAACGCGCTATGCCGGGTGCATGGGCTCGACCTCAGAGGCGTCGCGATGGACCGTGGCGGCATGCGGGCCGACGGGTTCGATGCGGCCTGCGCGCAGCTCCGCCCACGCGCGGTCTTCCTGGTGCCGACCCTGCACAACCCGACGACCATCACGCTATCCGAGGAGCGCCGGCACGAGCTGGTAGCTGTCGCCCGCCGCCACAACGTCCTCATCATCGAGGATGAGGTCTACCGCCCCCTGGCAGACAATCCGCCGCCATCGCTTGCTAGCCTCGAGCCCGAACTGACGATCCATATCGGCGCCATGTCGAAATGCCTTGCCCCAGGGCTGCGCCTCGGTTTTGTGATCGCGCCACGCGCCGTAGCCGGCCAGGTCGCAGCGGCGTTGCGCATCAACTGCTGGAGCATCAGTCCCTTGACGGCGCTGATCGGCGCGCGGCTGATAGAAGAGGGCCTGGCGGCGCGCATCATAGAAACGCAGAAGCAGGAGCTGCGCCAGCGCCAGGCCATCCTCACCGAAATCCTCGGCCGCTACGATGTCCAGAACCACCCAACCTCGACCCACGCCTGGCTGCGCCTTCCGGAGCCGTGGCGGGGTGCGGGTTTCGCTCGCACCTGCCTGGAACGTGGCGTTGCCGTGCTCCCGGGTGATGCCTTCGCCGTTGGGCGCGAGCCGGTACAGCACGGCGTGCGCATCAATGTCGGCGCCGCGCGCTCGCTCGACGATCTGCGCACGGCCCTGAACTCGATGGCCGAACTGTTATCTGCCGGCCATCTTCAATTGCCTGGCTTCGTCTAGGAATTTAAAGATGGCAGCGTCCGAAACGGTCGAAATCGCCATCGTCGGTGCCGGCGTTGTCGGACTGGCAACTGCACTCCGGCTCGCAGCTGAGGGTTGCGAAGTCCTGCTCATCGACCCCAACGAGCCGGGCTCCGGCGCCTCGTTCGGCAATGCCGGAACGATTGCCGAATATGCCTGCATGCCGGTCGGCAATCCGGCTCTGCTGCGCGCGCTGCCAAAGCTGCTTCTCGATCCCGACAGCCCGTTTTCGCTGCGCTGGCCGGCCCTGTTCCAGTTGGCGCCGTGGCTGGTCAGCTTTGTCAGACAATCGTTGCCGGCGGCCACTCGTGCCAATGCGCTGGCGCTGGCCGGACTGCTGGCTGACGCCTTGCCGGCCTGGGAGGAAATGGCAAAAGAAGCCGACATGGCCGACCTGCTGCGCCGCAATGGCTGTCTGTACCTCTATCGCGGCGAAAGCGATTTTGCCGCCGCCGCCGGAGGCAGGGCGCTGCGCGCCGGGTTTGGTGTCCATCAGGAGGTGCTGACGCCGCAAGAGGTAGCAGCACTTGAGCCGGGCCTGGCGGCGACCGGGACGTGTGGCTTGTATTTTCCAAACTCGATTAACGTCACCGATCCGGCAACGGTGATGCGGCTGCTGCTCGGTGCGGCAATCGCCCGTGGCGCGTCGGCGCGGCAAGCTGATGTTACCGGGCTGCAGGTTGAGACCGGCAGTGTTCGGCTCAGTGGCTCGGGTTTTCAGATCAAGGCGGGCACGGTGGTGATCGCCACAGGCGCAAGGTCGCGGCCACTGGCCGCACAGGCCGGCGACCGGATTCCGCTTGAGACCGAGCGCGGCTATCACCTGGAATTCCCGACCGACGCGCCGCTGCTCAACCGGCCAGTCTGTCCCGTCGATCTCGGTTTCTACATGACGCCGATGGCCGGCCGGCTGCGTGTCGCCGGAACCGTCGAACTCGGCGGCCTTGCCGCGCCGCCCAATCCGCGCCGGCTGGCGCTGCTTGATCGCGGTGTCAGGCAGTTCTTTCCCAAACTCGGCAAGCCTTCTTCCGAATGGCTCGGCTTCCGGCCCTCACTGCCCGATTCGCGGCCGGTCATCGGCCGCTCGCGCGGCAGCGCAAGAGTGATTCATGCCTTCGGCCACGGCCATCTCGGCCTGACGCTGGCGCCGATCACGGCGCGCCTGATCGCCGACCTCATTGCCGGACGTGGCGATCTCGCGCGCATAGCTCCCTTTGCGGTGGACAGGTTCGGCGCCTGAAGTCCACGCGGTCTGCGAAAAGGCAACGTCGCTCGGGTTTGGAGGTGGGAGAGTGAATTTTCTGCCTTGGCAATGGCATGATAGGCAAGGGGATTGATTGATCGCCAGTCGTCGTCGCTGGAGCCTGGAAAGTGCTTGCTGTCGCTGCGACACGCCCGCTTTGAACGTCGCGGCTGTAGGTCGCCAGAGCAGCCTCATGTGATAACAATGACCCTCACGAAGGATAGCACACTGAGTTCCGTCGAGAGTGTTTCCTGCATGAGAATCCGCGTCCACATGGATGATGGAGAAGCGAAGGAAAAAACATGCTCGCGCTGGGGCAGCGCCAGGCGTTCACACCGTCACTGTGATGCCGCCGTCCACGTAGAGCGTGTGGCCGTTGACGAATGAAGAGGCGTCGCTGGCAAGAAACACTGCAGCCCCGATGAGTTCTTCAACATTGCCCCATCGACCGGCCGGCGTGCGCCGTTCCAGCCACGTGGAGAACTCGCGGTCCCGAACGAGTGCCTCGTTGAGCGGCGTCTTGAAATAGCCTGGCGCGATGGCATTGACCTGCAAACCATGCTTTGCCCAATCCGCACACATGCCTCTGGTCAGGTTTCTAACCGCCCCTTTTGTCGCCGTGTAGGGCGCGATGCCCGGACGAGCCAATTCGCTCTGAACAGAGCCGATGTTGATGATCTTCCCGCGGCCGCGGCTAATCATGCCTTTGGCCACGGCTTTGCTCATATAGAAAATGCTGGAGAGATTGGTTCGAAGAAGATCGTCCCACTTGTGTTCCGGAAAATTCTCCAATGCTGATCGATGCTGCATACCGGCATTGTTGATAAGAATGTCGATCGGACCGATCGAGGTCTCAACCCACTCGACCCCTCGTTGCGCCGACAGGGCGTCTGTGACGTCGAAGGCTGCGACCTTTACCGACAGACCTTTTTTGACCAGATCGGTGGCGGCTTCCTTCAACAGCTGTTCACGGCGACCGTTCAGGACAACCAGGGCACCACACTCGGCCAGACCACGGGCAAGCGCCAGGCCAATGCCCTGGCCCGAGCCCGTAACCAGCGCAACCTTACCGCTGAGGTCGAAAAGCCATCGCATCTGCATTTCGATTAGGAAGCGTAAGACACTGGCGTCGCATGCCAGCCGTCCTTCCGCTTCTCCCAAAAGGCTGTTCTCAGCCGCGCGGAAATCGGACCCGGTCGGTCGTTCCCCAAGATCCTTTTTCCAAGACGGCTTACCGGCATAATGCCGCCAGCCGTAGTCGAGAAAAAGATTTCGTCGGCCGCTTCGAATTCGTCGCGGGAGATATCCCGGACCTCACAGCGAATTCCAAACTCGTCGCAGAGTTCCAGCACTGTTCTTCGGGTCATACCTTCGAGCGCACCGCGTTTCGGCGTGATGACCTTGCCATCGATGACGGCGAAGACATTGAAGCCCGGTCCTTCCGTCACGTTTCCATCGCGATCCAGCAAAATGCAGGTTTCGGCGCCTTGATCGTGCGCCTCGAAATTCCCGCGCGTCAGGTCGCCCCAGTGGAAATTCTTGATCGTCGGGTCGAGTGATTCCGGCGCAATCCGTTGAGGGGACGCGATCATTGCGTGCACGCCGCGCTCCTGCTGCTCGGGGGTGAACACCCACACCCAAGGCATGACATGGCAAATCAAATAACTGCGGCCGTTTATGGGATGAAGCGGCACGCCGCGCGGTGGGCGGGAGCGGACACAGTCCATCGCCACATAGGCTTCGCGCAAGCCGGTGCGCCGCACCAGTTCGCCGAGAATATTTTTGATCTCTTCGTCGCTTTCCTTCGGGTTCATCCGCAATTTCGTCATCGAGCTGCGAAAGCGTTTGACATGGTCGTCAAGCCGGAAGAATGCGCCGTAGTAGACGCCCGCGACATCGTAGGTAACGTCGGACCGGCGGTAGCCCCATTCGGTGATACCGAGCTTGGCATCCTTGAGAGGCATGAATTCACCATCAATGTAGGCCGCGCCAGCGGACCAATCGACGTCTGTCATCGTAGTTCTCCTTGATCTGAATCGTGCCCGCTGTCGGGCAACCTGACAAAACATCCGCGTATTGGCCGGGCTAAACGGCCGCCGCCAGTTCGCTCCGGCCGGCGCGCAGGATGCGTGTTTGGACGATGTCCAATTCAAGATTGTCGTCTGCAGGAGACCCCTTGACCACAACTCCGTAGACGTCTCTTGCGCGCTGCACGCTGATCCACCCTTCGGCAAGGTCGTGCAGCACCCGTGCCGGATCGCGTTCGCCGGGTGAACCATATCCACCGCCGCCTGCCGAGTGAGAGATCATGTGCTCGCCTGGCTGCAGAGTGGCCCCGTAGCAGGGGGGAAGATCGACGACCGAGCCATCGGCCTTACGCATTGCCGCCCTGGACACACCGCCGGCGCCACCGCCGCGAGCGCCTGCGGCAGGCGTGATGGTACCATCGGCGGTGTAGAGGACGGTCAGGGAGTTTCCGCCCCACGGCCCGTACTCGCTATAGACCGACGGCGCGCCGCGAAACGTGCCTGCCCCCTCGGTATCGTCGAGGATATGGCGATCGTGGACGATGATTGGATGATGGAGCTCGTCGACTTCAACGCTGTCGATATGGCACATCCCCGCATTGCCGGCATGGATCATGGTGAGGAAGCCGTCGGTGACCGGCGTGCCGGCGCCACCACTGATGCCGATGTGGACCTGATTGATGAAGGGCTCGTCATTGTTGTAGGGATCGCGCCCGGAGATGACACCCATTCCTGGAGGCTGGATCGGCCCGGTCGCTGCTTGCCCAAAGCCGGGCGAAAGCTCCGCTATCGCGCGCTGCACCGGATTGGTGACGTGGTCGGCGAGATTGGTCGTCGCCACCGAGCACGAGGCCGGGTGCCTCGGAATGCCGACGCAGCAGTTTTCGCGAAGCCGAATCTCAATGCGCCGAAAGCTGCCCGCATTGGCAGTAACATGGTGATCGAGGATGCCGTTGAAAATCCCGATCATCGCCGCGCTTTTGGCGGTTGCCTCCGTAAGATTGAGGCCACAGGGCTGGCAATCGGGGTTGTGGCGCAGATCGACGATGATCCTGGCCTGGGCCGCATCGACTTCAACGTCAACCTTGACCGGAATGCCGTCCGGGATGCCGGGGAACGGGTCGTGAGCGGACTCCAGAACGATACGTCCTGAAGACAACCTCCTGATTGCCTCAATCATCTTTTGTTCGGAATAGTCGAACCAGCGGTCGGCGTAGCCTTCAAGCATGTGCCAGCCGATCTCTCGGCCGAGGTTGAGCAGTTCGCGTTCGCCGATGCGGACAGATCCCAGGCTTGCGAGAAAATCACCCCACCATTGGTCCGGAACCCGGATACGGGCCTGGCACATGCGCACGATGTCGTGGTTGGTCTCGTAGTGTTCCTGAATCTTCGTCGCCGAAAAGATCAGGGCGCCCTCTTCGTACAAATCCTTCACATCGGCGAGATAGCTGGAAGGACGGGAATTGCCGCAGTCCGCCTGATGTGCCTTGGCCAGGACGAAGAAGCGCAGGATGCCTTCATCATCGATAACCGGGACGATCATGCAGTGGTCGGCCGCGTGGGAGTTTCCCTCATAGGGGCTGTTGTGGAGGAAGCAGTCGCCACGCTTGAGCACCGGATGGTGTTTGAGCACCGCCTGGCACATCAAGTCAGGGCCGATGAGCGTGTGGTTCGGCAGACTTTCAGCCGCCGCCAGCAGCTTGCAGTCAGCAGTCAGAACAACACATGAGAAATCATGGGCCGTGTTGAGGATTCCGGAGCGGGCGGTTCGGAAAAGAGTATTCTGCATCTTGCGGGCAATGGTCTCCATACGGCTGGAAATCATCGCCGTCTGAACGCCGTCCGGCGCCTTCTTTAAAATCTGCTCAGACATGGGTACGCGCCTCCTTAGAACGTCACACGCAGGCCACCGCTGGCCGTGCGTTCTGTGACTGTGCCCGGATCGACCACGACGGTCGTGAATGATGATTCGATGATGGCGGGCCCGGCAACTGGTTCGCCCGGCTGCATGGCTTCGTAGCGATGAACCGAGACGTCGCTCCAGCCGAGTTCAGAGAAGTAGACCGGTCGTCTTGCGCGACCGCCGGCAAAATCGCCTTCAGGAGGGAGCGTGCCGGTGGCCCGATCGGTCAGTCTGCATCTGACCTTGGCGCGCCACGTCACGAATTCGACATTGGAATTGCGGTCGCTGATCTCGAAAATACGCTGGTGGGTGTCATGGAAGGCATCCGTGACCTGCTTCAAATCGCCTTCGCTCGTCACCTGATCAAGCGGGAGAGGAACGTCGATTTCCCAGATCTGATGCGGATACCGCGCCTCTACGGAATACTCGATGTGGCAGTCGAGAGCTCCGGCGCCGGGCCCTTCCGCGAACTCAAGGCATCGCTTCCTCAGCTCTGCCAGAACCTCGTTGATCTTGTCGCCCGCAAATCTGTCGCTGGTTGTAAACTGCAGTTGCGCATAGTCCGACGAAAGCTCCGACATTAGGGCCCCGGCCGCGCTCATCACGGCACCTGCTTCGGGGATCAGCACTCCAGCGCATTGAAGGCGCCTGGCAACTGCGACTGCATTAAGTCCGGCGGCGCCGCCGCCGCCGATCATCACGGCCGAGGTGGGATCAATGCCCTGGTTGACCGTGATCTCCTCGATCGCTCCGACCATCTTTTCGGTTGAAAGCCTCAACACAGCGGCAGCGGCTTCCTCAACCTTGATGCCGAGCGGTTCGGCGACTTTCAGGCGCAATTGCAGGGTCGCGCCCTCCCGGTCGAGGATCATGGCGCCGCCCAAGAAGAAGTCCGGATCGATATAGCCGAGGATTAAGGCGCAGTCCGTGACAGTGGGCTCGATTCCTCCGCGGCCGTAAGCGACCGGCCCCGGCGTCGAGCCCGCGCTCTGCGGACCGACCTGCAAAATTCCGCCATTGTCGACCCATGCGATCGAGCCGCCTCCGGCGCCGATGCTCTTGATATCGACAGATGGAAAGCCGGTCATATGGCCGCGCGTGCGCTGGCCAATCCATGTTTCGCGGCTCCAGGGGATGCGCCCGTCACGCACCAGGCTGACATCAAAGGTGGTTCCACCAGTGTCCGCGACAATCGCGATGGCGTTGCCAAAATCGCGCTCTGCGTAGTAGCGGCCGGCGACGGGCGCCATCGCCGGTCCCGAATTGATCGAGTGGATCGGAGCGCGTGCAACTGCCGACGCATCCATGATGCCGCCACTTGAAGTAACCATCAGTGTGCGGCCGTTGAAACCAGCGTCCTGCAGCCTGTTGGTCAAGCCATCAAGATACTTGAACATCAGCGGTTTCAGCGAGGCGTCGATGACGGTCGCGGAAGCTCGACGGTATTCGCGCAGGGTTGGATTGAGCTGGTGCGAGAGCGTGTATGGAACATTCGGCAGATGCTCGTTCAGAAGTTCTCCGATATGTCGCTCGTGGGCCGAGTTGACGACGGACCACAGAAGGCAAACGCCAACGGCTTCTATTTTCAGCGACTGCAGTTTTTTGATTGTCGCGATGAAGTCGGTTTCGTCCAGTTCCTCGACGATATTGCCGCGAGCATCGACGCGCTCATCCGCTTCGAACGTATACCGCCGAGGCACGTAGGGTTCAGGGTAGGCGACCGTGAAGTTGAACGGCTCAATGCGCCCGCCCTCGCGCATGACCAGGATATCACGATGACCTTTGGTCGTGATAAAGGCTGTTTTCGCCGTCTTCCCGGTGATGATCGCGTTGATGGCCCGGGTGGTGCCGTGCACGAACATGGCGCCGCGGCTCAGGAAATCTCCGAGTTCTAGTCGATAGTGCCTGGCTGCGAGATCCAAGGCATCGAGCACGCCGCGCACCGGGTCATCAGGCGTCGTCGACGCTTTGAACAGCCTGATCTCGTTGCCATCTTCAACGACAAGGTCGGTGAAAGTACCACCGGTGTCGCACGCCATCCTGATATGATTTGCGCTTGGTTTGATCTGGGTGGCGTGGGTATTCATAAGGCAAGCCTCTTTCGTGCCAGCGCGGATGTATCCGGCCGGATATCCTGGGGTTGTCGGAAGAAGGGCGCTGTTTGGCGCTACTATTCTAGGTGTCGTTTGCGGAGATGCGTGGCAGCATCTTCCTGTGGCTTCGCACATGTGTCTCGAATGACGAGTTCGGGTAGAAAAATCGTGTCGGAGCCGGCGTTGGCCGACGCCGCATTCGGTTTGAGAACACGCTCGACGGCAGCGCTGGCCATCGCCTCGATAGGCTGACGTATGGTCGTCAGTGCAGGAAATGACAGCTGGCTGATCCAGGCATCGTCCACGCCAATAATCGACATGTCCTTTGGAACGGCAATGCCGGCGGAACGGAAAGTCGCCAGTAACCCCAGCGCGATCATGTCGTTGAATGCGATAATGGCCGTGGGCCTGGGAGACAGTGCCGCCACATCGGAAGCGGCATCACGACCGACCTCGACCATCTGGGCGTCTGCGATATCAAGTGCGCTCTGGTGACGCTCGAGCACCACAGCCTGACTGTCGTCGAGTTCGTGGTCCTTCATTGCTTTCTTGAAACCGGACAACCGCATCACCCGGCTGTGGGTGATGAGGGGATCGGTCACATAGGCTATCCGCCGATGACCAAGAGCAAACAGATGCTCCACAGCCATCCCGATTGCCGCCTCATGATCGAGATTGACCGTATCGAGTCGAGCAAGCTTCAAATCGAGCCTGTTGGCGTCCACGGCAACGATCGAAAGGTCGCTCCACGCCGAGTAGTAACCCCGCCTGGTGTTCAGGGGCGCGATCGTGATGAGATCGGCAACGCCTACGGCGGCCAGATTGTCCAGAAACTCCTTCTCAAGCTTCGGATCGCGCATGGTGTTGCACAGGTGGACCCGGTAGCCCGCCTTCACCGCGGCCTGTTCTATCGAAAACACCATCTGCCCGTTGAAGGGATTGACGATGCTGGGCACGACAAGCGCGATAACCCGGGCCTTGCCGGTCTTTAGCTGGCGCGCTGCCTGGTTCGGTCGGAAATCAAGCTCGGCAATTGCCATCGCAATGCGCGTCCTGGTCTCCGTCCCGAGCCGGTGGAATCGATTGTTCATGTAATTCGAGACGCTGCTCACGGATACGCTCGCCGCTTTCGCGACATCCTGAATGGTGGCGCGGTCCGCAGCATCTGTGGGCGATCCACTCTTCGGCGGCATGTCGTTCAATCTCCCAAGGTCCCAGAGACCCTCATTCTACAACTCCCGCAGGAGAACAAAACCTCGATGGTCGCGAGTCCGGCTCCGCCGTTGTGCGGACAATCAAGTAAGTAAAACGGTACACTAAAAATCCTCCCTGTCAATCTCTCGCCGATCTGACGATGTTCACCGATCATGCCACCGGTATCGCAAGTTTGGCGGCATAGCTCGACTTTGATGAGAGGCAAACGCGTTAATGGGAGTTGACAGGTGAAAAAAAACAGGTGTATCGTTTTACCAACTGTAGCAAGCCGAAGAGCTTCGCAGCAGGCTTAACGGCGCCGAACATGTTTCGCACAGGGCAACGCCACGCCTGAAACTTGCACGATCGTTTTCTTGCGATGCTGCCGCTAGTCCGACGGGTACCGGGGCGAAGTCGGCAAAGACAAAGCTTTCCATCATCAAAAAACCGACGGAGACGGAACATGAAAAAGATTTTGCTGGCCGCCGCATGTCTAACGCTGTTCGGCGTCCCTGCTCAGGCCGAAACAATTGGCTTCAGCATGCAGAGGTTCGACGACAATTTTCTTGCGATTCTTCGCAGTGGCCTGGAGGCACACGCCAAAGACCTTGGGAACGTGACGTTGCTGATCGAGGATGCGCAGGGCGACATCGCCCGGCAGCAAAGCCAGATCGAAAACTTCATTGCCGCCAAGGTCGACGGCATGATCGTGATCCCGGTAGAGGCCGATGCCGGCGTCGCAATGTCCAAGACTGCCGATAAAGCCGGAATTCCTCTGGTCTTCGCCAACAATCAGCCTTCCAACGTCGATCAGCTGCCGGAGAAGCAGGCTTTCGTCGGCTCTGACCAGATCCAGGCAGGCAGCCTGGAGGCGCGAGAGGTCTGTCGCCTGCTGGGCGGCAAGGGCAACGCCGTCATTCTGATGGGAGAGCTTGGAACCCTGGTTGCGCGTGGCCGCACCGAGGCAGTGCAGGAGGTGTTCAAGTCCGATGAATGCAAGGGTATCAAGATCGTCGAAGAGCAGACGGCGACCTGGTCGCGCACGCAGGCGCTCGACCTGACCACAAACTGGCTGTCGGCAGGCCTGAACTTCAACGCTGTTATCGCAAACAACGACGAGATGGCACTGGGTGCGCTTCAGGCCATCAAGGCAAGTGGTGGATCAACCGGCGACTATGTCGTTGCCGGCATCGACGCGACGCAGGACGCCTTGACAGCCATGAAGTCGGGCGACCTAAGGGTGACCGTTTTCCAGGACGCGATCAGCCAGGGAAAAGGCGCGCTCGACACGGTGCTGCAGTTGGCCCGAGGCGAGAAGACCGACAGGAAGGTCTTCACCACGCTCGAACTCGTCACCAAAGACAACATGGACAAGTACCTGAAAAGGAACTGACCACCAACTTCGCGCGCCAGTCGTCGACCGGCGTGCGGACTGATCCGTTCGATTTGGATTTGGGACGACTTCGATGCAGACCACAGTCGCCGCTACGCGTACCCCGCCTGGTATTGAGGACAAGCGTAAGTCTTGCCTGCTGAGCGTGAGCGGGATCAGCAAGTCGTTTCCGGGCGTGGTGGCACTTGACGATGTGAGCTTTCAACTCAGGCGGGGTACCGTCCATGCACTGATGGGCGAGAACGGCGCGGGCAAATCCACGCTGATGAAAATCCTGGCGGGAATATATCAACCCGATGCAGGAGAAATCTTCCTCGACGGCGTTTCCGCTCAGTTCAAGACGCCGCTCGATGCGCTGGCGCAGGGTGTCGGGATGATCCATCAGGAGTTGAACCTGATGCCCTCGATGACGGTCGCGGAGAACATCTGGATCGGCCGAGAGCCGCGCAACCGATTTGGGATCGTCGACCATCGGCGCATGAATCGTCTGTCTTATGATCTTCTCGCGGAGTTGAAAATCAGCCTGAATCCAGAGGCGGAAGTTCGCCATCTGTCGATTGCCAACAGGCAGATGGTGGAAATCGCGAAAGCCGTTTCCTATCGCTCGCGCGTCCTGATTATGGACGAGCCAACCTCAGCACTGACAGAGCGCGAGTCGGCCCACCTCTTCCAGATAATAGGCGACCTGAGAAACCAGGGCATCGGCATCGTCTATATTTCGCACAAGATGTACGAGATCTTCGAAATATCAGACGACATCTCCGTTTTTCGTGACGGCAAATATATCGGCACCCACGCCGCGGCGGCCACCAGCCGGGATGAGATCATCCACATGATGGTTGGCAGAGACATCTCAACACTGTTTCCGAAGAAGAATGTTCCGACCGATGATGTTTTACTTTCGGTTCGGGACCTCACTTTGCGCGGCGTCTTCTCGGGTGTCTCTTTCGATCTGCGGGCGGGCGAGATACTGGGCCTCGCCGGCTTGATCGGGTCGGGGCGGTCCAACGTTGCCGAGACGATCTTCGGGGTGACGCCCGCCACCAGCGGCGAGACACGGATAAGGGGGCAACGCGTCGGTTTGAAATCGCCACGCGATGCGATCGCCAATGGAATGGCCTTCCTGACAGAAGACAGAAAACAAAGTGGCTGTTTTCTCGTCCTCGACATTCTCGAGAACATGCAGATTGCGGCTCTTCAAAGCCAATTCGTCAAAGGCGGTTTCGTCCAAGCCAAGGTGATTGCCGCGGCATGCAACGAGATGAGCAAGGCGTTGCGCGTCAAGAGCTCCGGAATCCACACCACGGTCGAAAACCTATCGGGCGGCAATCAGCAGAAGGTGCTGATCGGACGCTGGCTTTTGACCAAACCGGGCATCCTCATCCTGGACGAGCCGACACGCGGCATTGACGTTGCTGCCAAAGCCGAGATTCACGCCCTTGTCTCATCACTCGCCAGCGCGGGCGCGGGCGTCATTCTGATCTCCTCGGAGATGCCGGAGATCCTTGGAATGAGCGATCGGATCATGGTGATGCATGAAGGAAAGATCACCGGCGTTCTGGACCGAGATGAGGCGACGCAGGTCAAAATAATGGAACTCGCTTCGAAATAAGCGAGGAATAGAGGAACTGCACGATGGGAAAAGACACAACAGCCGCCGCCATTCCTGAGTACCGTGGCAGCTTTGGCGGTTGGCGAAAACCTCAGGAGCTCAATATCTTCCTGGTCCTGGTGGGGATCGTTCTTCTCTGCGAGGTGTGCGGCTGGCTTTTGATCGGGCAGAGTTTCGTCTGGAATCCGCAACGCCTCACGATCACCATCCTCCAGGTGTCCGTGGTGGGGATCATCGCAATCGGCGTGACGCAGGTCATCATCACCGGCGGCATCGACCTTTCTTCGGGGTCCGTCGTGGCGGCAAGTGCGATGATGGCGGCTGGGTTTGCGCAATCCGCGGAATGGTCGAAAGCTCTCTATCCATCACTGACCGGTTTGCCGGCGATCGTCCCGATCGCCGTTGGTGTCTTGATCGGTTTGACTGCAGGCATAACCAACGGCGTTTTTGTTGCCTATGCCCGAATTCCGCCGTTCATCGCAACGCTCGGAATGATGGTTTCGGCTCGGGGTATTTCGAAATGGTATACAAAAGGCCAGCCCATTTCGGGGCTGACCGATCAATTCACCGCCATCGGCTCGGCTGCATGGCCGGTGTTTGTCTTCATAGTCGTCGCAATGATCTTCCATGTTGCGCTTCGCTACACCCGGTACGGCAAGTACACCTATGCCATCGGCGCGAACGTCCAGGCAGCGCGGGTCTCCGGCATAGATGTCGAAAGGCATCTGGTTAAGGTCTACGCGATCGCCGGAATGCTTGCCGGGCTCGCCGGCATCGTCACCGCAGCGCGCGCGCAGACGGCTCAATCCGGCATGGGATACATGTATGAGCTCGATGCGATTGCCGCAGCCGTGATCGGCGGAACGTCGCTTGCCGGCGGGGTGGGCCGGATAGCGGGCACCGTAATCGGCGTGGTGATCCTGGGCGTGATGTCGTCAGGATTCACGTTTTTGCGGGTCGACGCCTACTATCAGGAAATCGTCAAGGGCCTGATCATCGTCACCGCCGTGACCATTGATATCTACCGGAATCGGCAGAAGCGCTCCTAGATCGAGCCCGCGCTCGAAGGGCGTCTATTCCAAAAAAGATGCGATAAAAAGCCGTTGAGATAAAACTCACCAAAGCAGGGAAGTACCGCAAGCAAACAGACTTCAGGTCAATTCTGAAAAATTCCATCGATGGAGATCGAAAATGCAAATCAAAGCGCTGCACAGCTTGGCAATTCAGCATTTTGACATCGGCTCACTAGTCGAATGCGTATCTCAAAGGTGGCGATATTTGGCCAGGGTTCACGATTTCGCTCGTCGCCTTGTTCGCAAACATGGGGCGAGCCGTGCGTCGGATCTTACAAAACGGGCCGCTGCCAGAGCGTCGGGGAGGCGCGGGGCGATCCTGAGGGCCGTTGCCGAGTCAGTAAACGATCTGATGCGGTTGGACATTTTCTACCATTGATTGGACGCTTCGAGCCTACGGCAAAAACCGCCCACAGTCGCTCCACCACGCAACGATCAACTTAGCTGATTGGGTGCAGTTCGATGGCCAACCAAACCGCATCGGTGTCGGCGAAATAGCGATGCCACGGATATTTCCACTGGTTCGTTCCGCTGACCCGGCAAAACGCCTCATGGGTAAAGCCCGGCACCATGAGGAAATCTTGACAAAGTGTTGCCTGGTCGTTCTCCCGGAATTTCTGCATGCGGCCGGTTCCGAATATCTGCGTGTGGACCTCGAGCAAAGGATGGTTGTCGTGAATGAAGCAGTCGGTTTCAGCCCCACCGGAGGGTCAGTTTGAGCACGAAGCGCTGCAATTGCCGTTCCACGGCGGCCTCACCGGAAAAGAACAGCGGGTCGAGTTCGACTTCGGCGACCGTGTCCTGCGGTGAGATGAAGAGCGGGGTCTGGCGCGGGAAAGACCGGATCCGGCTGCCGAGCCAGTCCCAGCCGCGGAACATGACGCCGCCCAGGTCGACTGTCTTGCAAACTTTCAGGACAGCGATCCGGCCGCTCTGTTCGATCGTGGCCTTCGACAGCATGGCCGAGCGCCACGGCGCAATTGAAATCTTGATCGCATTATCGAGGATAAGCCAGGTGCTCGACGGTAGACGACTATGCCGCTTTCGACGTGCAGGCCGGAGCCATTTTCGAAGAAATCGGCGGCGACAAAATCGTCCGTGAAATTCAGAGGTCGATGCTGCAGCAGACCGGTACCCCGATGAATACTCATATGATTCCTCCATCTCTCGGGACCACAGGGCGATGCCGTCCTGCGAAGGCTGTCGCCATGAAGGCACATCGACTGACGGTCAAAAGGACAGAACAAGGGGGCTTCAGCAATTTCGCAGGCGCGCTTCGATCAGCGCGATCTGACGCAATACTCGCGTCGCCGGCCGATATTGCACCATCCGCGGCACCGGCTGAGCCGTCGATCCAACAGCGGACAGAGGGTCTGGCGTCGAAATTCAAGCCGATCCGATTTCGTTGCGGAAACCGGGCACCGTCGCCGAACGCGGGTCAGCATGCACTGACAGCATCTTACGCACTGTGCGCGTCAGGTTGCGTCACATTAGAGATCATTGAGAAATTGCGAGTTGCCTGTCGGCGAAGTCATATCGCAGGGCATTCAGCCGATCCGGGCCGACCTACCAGAGCAATGGTCGTGCATACCGAAGGCAAACCAGAAAAGAGCGGAGCAAATGCGTGCCGGCGCGCGAAGAGGTGCGACGGCAGACCGCTGACGAGGGGAGTTCTGCAGGCATGAAGCTTACTGGCGGCCAGGTCATCGCGACTGCATTGAAGATGTACGGCATCAAATACGTGGCAGCCATCCCCGGGCACGGATGCTGGGCGATGCTCGACGCCTTCCTGCAGAAGGGCGGCGAAATCCCGGTTATCCAAGTGATGCACGAGCAATGCGCGGTGCATATGGCCGATGGATACTGGCGCGCCTCGGGCAAGCCGATGGCGGCGATGACTTCGATTGGACCCGGCGCCGCCAACACTATCATCGGCCTCGCAACAGCCTACGCCGACTCGACAGCGGTGCCGCTCTTCACCGGCGGGCCTGCGACGCATATGCGAGGCCACGGGGTCATGCAGGAGCTCGATCGTCACCGCACCAATTTCTTCCCGCAGATCGCCAGCGGCGCCGTCAAGCGATCCTTCGAGGCTGGTCGCGTCGATGAGTTGCCCTTTATCATGCATCGAGCCTTCAACGCCATGCTCAGCGGTCGTCCGGGTCCGGTGCATGTCGAGGTGCCGATGGATATCCAGTCGGAAGCAGCCGAGGTGGACATCCACGACCTTGATCTCAGGATGGCGATGGGCCGCGCCCGACCTGACCAGCGGGCAGTCGAGGCTGCCGCCGCGGCGTTGATTTCGGCCGAGCGTCCGGTGATCGTGGTTGGCGGCGGCGCCATCACGGCGGAAGCAGCACCGGAAGTGAGAAAGCTGGCCGAAAAGACCGGCGCCGTGGTTGTCACGACCTGGAACGGCAAGAGTGCCTTCCCGGAAGATCATGTCCTTTACGCAGGAGCGGTAGGCCAGACGGGAACTTCGGCCGGCAACAATATCGCTGCCGGGGCGGACCTCGTTGTTTCCGTCGGCTGCCGCTTCACCGATTGGTCGGCGTCCAGTTGGCGCAAAGGCGTCAGTTTCTCTATCCCGCCGGCGAAGCTTGTCCACATCGACATCGACCATCAGGAGATTGGCAAGAACTACCCGACGGCGATCGGACTTGTTGCCGACGCCAAGATGGCGCTTGCGGATATCATCGATGCGATTTCGTCGGAGCAGTCAAAGAAGGCACTTGCCCGGCGGGAAGTATTTCACAACGCGGTCGCTCGTGAGAAGGCTGATTGGGAAACGCAGCTCGCCGCACGTCGCGACAGCAACCAGTTCCCTTTCACGACGCAGCGTCCGCTGAAGGAACTTCGCGAAATCATGGGTCGCGAGGACATTCTTCTGGTCGGCTCGGGCAACACGCAAGGCGTCGTCAAACAGACCTATCCGGTTTACGAGCCACGCACGCACATCACCTCCGGCAGCTACTCCTCGATGGGTTGGGCGCTGCCGGCTGCCCTCGGCGCCAAGCTCGCCTGCCCGGACCGAAAGGTCTGCGTCATCCTCGGTGACGGCGACTTCATGATGTCGATGCAAGAGATGGCGGTGGCAGCGATGCACAACATCCCGATCGTCGTCGTCGTGCAAAACAATTCCGGCTACATGTCGATCCGCGGCGGACAGCGAAAGATCCTCGGCCGCCATGTCGCCAGCGAATTCAATACGGGCAATGGCGGCCCCTACTCGCCGCAATTCGCTGAAATTGCCAAGAGCTTCGGCATCGATTCCTGGCGCGTCGAGAGCGCCGACAAGCTGAAGCCGGCCCTCGACGCTGCATTTTCCTGCGGCGGCCCAGCGCTCGTCGAAGTGCCGACGGCGCGCGATGCGGCAGGCGCTTTCGTCCCGGGCTGGTGGGACTTCCCGATCCCGGCCTATCACGACGAAGGCCAGGACGACTATTGGCGAGAACGCGCGCAAGAGCAGCATCTTTGACCGCATGGTCAAGGGAGGCAGCGACAATACCGCCACCAAACCTGAGAGGCGTAAGAGCCACGTGACGACGAATAGCCCCCGAGCAACGATCAGAGAAATTTTGACCCGCTGGCCCTCGCAATCCTGGCTGGTGTTGCTGCCAACTTTGCTGGTCACGCTGCTGGTCGTCTACGGCTACATCCTGTGGACGGTCGTCGTTTCCCTGACCTCGTCGCGTTTCTTCCCCAAGTACGATTTCGTCGGCATCGAGCAATACACAAAATTGTGGAAGGCTGATCGCTGGCAGATCGCGGTCGACAATCTTTGGATCTTCGCATCGCTCTTCATCGGCCTTTCAGTTATCGCCGGCCTGGTTCTTGCGATCTTCCTTGACCAGAAAGTGCGGCTCGAGAGCGTCATTCGCAGCATATACCTCTACCCGATGGCGATCTCCTTCATCGTCACCGGCATCGCCTGGAAATGGATGCTCAACCCTGGCCTCGGCATCCAGAAACTCGTGCGCGATATGGGTTATGTCGATTTCAAGTTCGACTGGCTGATCGACCCGAAGATGGCCATCTACACCATAGTGCTTGCCGCCTTCTGGCAGTCCTGTGGTTTCGTCATGGCGATTTTCCTGGCGGGCTTGAGAGGTGTCGACGCGGAGCTCTTCAAGGCAGCCCGCATTGACGGCGCTGGCCTGCCGAGAATCTACTGGTCGATCGTTCTGCCAATGCTGCGCCCGGTCTTCTTCAGCGTCATCGTCATCCTGCTCTACCAGGCGCTGCGCTCCTTCGACCTTATCGTATCCCTGACGAATGGCGGTCCGGGGTTCTCCAGCGATCTGCCGACGACCTTCATGTACCAATACACTTTTGGACGTGGCCAGCTGGCTCAAGGCGCCGCAAGCGCGGTGATGATCACGATGACGGTGATCGCCATCATTGTCCCGTACCTCTATTCGGAAATACGCCATGAACGCCGCAACGCTCGCTAGCCCGGTGCCGCGTTCGGCGGTGCGTACCGATCTCGGACGAGTCCTGGGATGGGCCGCGGTCTACTTCACCCTCCTCATCTTCGTTCTCTTCTTTGTCGGACCATTGTTCGTGATGATCACCACGTCGTTGAAATCGATGGAGGAGATACGTCTCGGCACTCTGGTCGGCATCCCGCGCCACCCAACCATTCAGCCCTGGATCGATGCGTGGTCGAATGCGTGCGTGGGAGTCGAATGCACCGGCCTGAGCCCATTCTTTCTGAACACCATCTACCTGGTCGTTCCGGCAACGCTCATCCCGACGGCAATCGGCGCACTCAATGGCTATGCCCTCACGCAGGTCAATTTTCGCGGACAGAACATCGTCTATGCGATCATCTTGTTTGGCTGCTTTGCACCCTACCAGGCAATTCTGATTCCGCTTGCCCAAACACTCGGCAAACTCGGCCTCGCCGGCACGATCAATGGCCTGATCCTTGCACACGTCGTCTATGGTCTGCCGTTCACGACGATGTTTTTCCGAAACTTCTTCATCTCTGTGCCAAGCGATCTCGCCAAGGCCGCCAGAATCGACGGCGCGGGTTTCTTTCAGACATTTCGCCACGTGATGCTGCCGATGTCGCTGCCGATCATGGTGGTGGTGATCATCTGGCAGTTCACCAGCATCTGGAATGACTTCCTGTTTGGCGTGGCTTTCACCTCGGGACGAAATGTCCCGATTATGGTGGCGCTCAACAACATCGTCTCGAGCAGCACCGGAGAGCGTCCGTACAACGTCGACATGGCTTCGGCCATGCTCGCCGCGTTGCCGACGCTCCTCGTCTATGTGTTCGCCGGGAAGCATTTCGTCCGCGGTCTGATGGCCGGATCTGTAAAGGGGTAGGGCCGTGGCACAACTCAACATCCGCAGTCTTCACAAGTCTTACGGCAACTTCTCGGTGCTCGAGAACATCGACATCGATGCAAGGGATGGCGAATTCGTCGTACTGCTCGGCCCGTCGGGCTGCGGCAAGTCGACCCTGCTCGGCGCCATCGCAGGTCTCGAACCAATCAGCAGCGGCGAGATTCTGATTGACGGGCGCTCGGTCGCCAGACTTGAGCCAAAGGATCGCGACATCGCCATGGTGTTCCAATCCTATGCGCTTTATCCGACGATGACGGTTCGCGATAATATCGCCTTTGGGATGAAAGTGCGCGGCGTGGCAAAGCCAGAGCGCGACAAGGCGATCGCCCGTGTTGCGGAGACGCTGCAGATCGGCGCTCTGCTTGACCGAAAGCCGGGTCAACTGTCGGGCGGTCAGCGGCAGCGTGTCGCGATGGGCCGCGCGCTCGTGCGCTCGCCCAAGGTCTTCCTGTTTGATGAGCCGCTATCGAATCTGGACGCAAAGCTTCGCGTCGAAATGCGCGCCGAAATCAAGAAACTCTACCAGCGTCTCTCGGCGACAATCGTCTACGTGACGCACGACCAGGTCGAAGCGATGACGCTTGCGACCAAGATCGTGGTGATGAAATCGGGGGTGATACAGCAGGTCGGCTCACCCGACGAGATCTACGGCCGCCCCGCCAACACCTATGTCGCGGGCTTCATCGGCTCGCCGCCAATGAACCTGATCCCGGCCCGCATGCGTCGAAAAGATGGCCGTGTGCTGCTTGAAATTGAGGGCGCTAGCGACAAACCGCTCCACCTTGCGATCTCGGGTCCTGCCAATGCATCTGTCGCTCTCGAGGGGACGGTGGTCATAGCGGGCATCCGCCCCGAGGCGATCTTTCTACCGCACGAGAAAAATCATGAACACACGCGGAAAGTCGATGCGGTGGTCGACCTTGTCGAGCCAACGGGCTCCGACACGTTCGTCACGCTGAATCTGGGCGGCAACAAAGTCATTGCGCGGTGCCATCCGAAATCGGCCCTGAGGGCGGGCCGCGAGACCTTCCTGGTCGACATCGACGGCATCCAGATATTCGACGTCAATACAGGCATGCGCATCGAGCAGGCCGGAGAGGATTTGGGCATGCCACCGATCGACGTGACGCGGTTCGCGAGCGGGTAAATCACCCCAAGGCCTTCGAGGCAACACGCACAACCGACAATGAAAAAGGCGGCAGACGTTTCGGCGCGTCTGAGCCTTCGTGCACCAATGTCTGCCGAACAAGGAGCAACCATAATGAGCATCAAGGGGAAGCGGAAATACCTCGGGCCAGTTCTGCTGAGTGCAGCGGCCGTCGCGTCAATGGCAATCAGCATACCAGCCTACTCCGCCGAAAACGAAATCGAGGTCGTCCATCAATGGACCGCCGCGGGCGAAGCTGCGGCAATGAAGGTGTTGAAGGACGCTGTCGACGCGCAGGGTCTCAAGTGGGTGGACTCGCCGATCGCCGGCGCTGGCGGCAAGAACATGACACAGGCGCTGCAGGCGCGCTTCGCGGCCGGCAATCCGCCCGCCGCATCGCAGATGCCAGGTCAGTTCGTATTGGAATACGCGCAAGCCGGTTCTCTCGGCGATCTATCGGCAACCGCTGAGAAGGAAGGATGGGAAAAGCTCGTCGCTCCCGCTCTCCTCGACTACATGAAGGTCGATGGAAAGATCGTCGCAGTGCCGCTCAACCAGCGGCGCGAGAACATGCTTTGGATCAACAAGAAGGTTCTCGACCAGTTCGGCGGAAAGATACCGGAAAGCTGGGACGAGTTCCTGACGCTTGCCGAAAGGATCAAGGCGGGTGGGATAATACCGCTGGCACTAGGTGGTGACGACTGGCAGGAGGGCGAAATCTGGACAGACGTCCTGATCGGCCAGGCCGGTGTCGACTTCTACAAGAAAGCGGTGATGGCGACCGACCGCGCAGCCATCAAGAGTGACACTATGGTCAAAGTGTTCGACACCTTCCGCAAGGTGGTCGCCTATGCCGACCCAAACCGAGCCGGAACCGACTGGGCGATCGAGACGGGGAAGGTGATCAAGGGCGAAGCCGCAATGCAGTTCCAGGGTGACTGGGCAAATGGTGAGTTCGTCGCCGTCAACATGAAGCCTGGAGTTGACTATCTCTGCACGGCTGCGCCCGGACACGACCACACCTACGTCTTCCTCACGGACTTCTTTGGCATGTTCAAGCAGCCGAATCCCGAAGCGCAGAGGAAGCAGGGTATTCTCGCCAGCGCGGCGATGTCGATCGAAGTTCAGGAGAACTTGAATCTCAAAGGTGGTTCTATTCCGGCACGCCTCGATGTACCGCGCGACAGATTTAATGACTGCTCCAAACAGGCCTTTGTTGACCGTGAGGAAGGCATGAAAGACGGAACGCTGATTCCCTCGTTCGTCGAAAACAATGCGCTACCGCGTGACATTCGTGCTCCGTATATGGACGTCATCACGCAGTTCGCAAATACGCCCGACATGACCTCACAGCAGGCAATCGACAAGCTTATCGAAGGGTTGAATTCCCTCTGACCCTCCTCGGACGCCGCCGGTGCGAAAACCGGCGGCGTCGCGTCCTGCCAACTGGAAAGACGAGATGACCATGGCACGCCATTTGAAGCGAGCAGACGAGAACTTGCGCCCCGCTGTGTTCGAAAGCGAACTGCGCGCGACGGTCGAGGCCATCATCACCGACGTCGCAGAGCATGGCGACGCGGCAGTGCGCGCGCTCTCGGCGAAATTCGACGGCTGGGATCGTGAACATTTCCGCCTCAGCGAGCAGGAGATCGAGGATTGCCTGTCCCAACTTTCGATGGGCGAGCTCAGCGATATCCGTTTTGCTCAAGCACAGGTGCGCAATTTTGCGCAGAAACAAAGGACGTGTCTGCTCGACCTTGAGGTCGAAACGCTGCCGGGTGTTTTCCTCGGTCACAAGAACATACCGATCGAGAATGTTGGCTGCTATGTACCGGGAGGCCGTTACCCATTGCTCGCTTCCGCACAGATGTCGATCATCACGGCAAAGGTGGCGGGATGTCCGCGGGTGATCAGTTGCGCGCCGCCCTTTCGAGGCAAGCCGGCGCCGGCGATCGTGGCCGCACAGCATCTGGCGGGCGCTGACGTCATTTATTGTCTGGGTGGCGTGCAAGCCGTTGCGGCGATGGCCCTCGGCACCGAGACGATCGCATCCGTCGATATGATCGTGGGCCCTGGCAATGCCTTTGTCGCAGAGGCCAAGCGGCAACTCTTCGGGCGGGTCGGCATCGATCTCTTCGCCGGTCCGACCGAGACGCTTTTGATCGCCGACGATACCGTGGATGGCGAGCTCTGCGCGACCGATCTGCTTGGTCAAGCCGAACATGGCGTCGATACGCCGGCCATCTTGATCACGGATTCCGAAAAACTCGCACGAGACACGCTCAACGAGATCGATCGGTTGCTGACCATCCTGCCGACGGCGGCGGTCGCGGCCAAGGCGTGGGCCAATCATGGGGAGATCATTCTGTGTGAGGACGCAGCGGAAATGCTCCAGGTGGCCGACAGGATCGCCAGTGAGCACGTGCAGGTGATGACAAGGGATGACCGCTATTTCCAGGAGAATCTCACCAACTATGGCGCGCTGTTTGTCGGACCGCGCACAACGGTCGCCTATGGCGACAAGGTGATCGGCACCAACCACACGCTGCCTACGAAGCTTGCGGCGCGCTACACCGGTGGGCTGTGGGTGGGCAAGTTCCTCAAGACCTGCACATTCCAGCGCATCGACACAGACGCTGCTTCCGCGGAAGTCGGAGCCTATTGCTCGCGTCTGTGCATGCTCGAAGGCTTCGTTGGTCACGCGGAACAGGCCAATATCCGTCTTCGCCGCTATGGCGGCTTGAATTTACCCTATGGGACCGGTGCCCGGCGCTACGCCTAATTCGGAGAGGAAATCCTGTCTCACGCGTGGCGTTCCTACAGTTTGGAGGGAGTATGGTCGATTTCATCGTGGTTGGAGGAGGGTCTGCTGGTTGCGTGGTGGCTTCCAGGCTCAGCGAGAATCCCGATGTTTCGGTGCTCTTGATCGAACAAGGCCCCCGAGACAGCAGCCCCTACATCCATATGCCGGTCACCTACTACAAGACCGCACAGGGCAATTTGCTGCAGCGCTTTGAGCAGGTCCGCAGCGAGGCGGACAAGCATCTCGACGCTCAAACAATGGTCCAGCCCAGGGTTCTTGGCGGAGGCAGCTCCGTCAATGCCATGCTCTACATTCGAGGCGCGCCGGACGACTACGAACGCTGGGTGGAGCAAGGAGCCAAGGGTTGGTCCTACAAGGAGGTCTTGCCGTTTTTCAAACGCTCCGAGGACAACGACCGCTTGTCCAACGAAGCTCATGGTGAGGGCGGCCCGCTGGGCGTCTCGGATCCCTGCTATGTCCATCCACTGAGCCGTTCATGGCTGAAAGCCTGTCAGGAGGCTGGCCTTGCCTTCAATTCGGATTTCAACTCCGGGGAGCAAGCTGGATGTGGTTTCTATCAGCTGACAATTCGCAATGCCCGGCGGTCGAGTGCAGCCGTAGCTTTTCTGAAGCCAGCGCAGAGGCGATCAAATCTGAAGGTGCGAACAGATTGTCGCGTCTTGCGCATTGTTTTCAAACGGGGGCTAGCCGTAGGGGTAGAGATAGCCGACGGACAACGGAAGTCGACAATCTATGCCGATCGCGAAGTCATCATATCCGCAGGAGCGATCAACTCACCCCATCTGCTGATGCTTTCCGGCGTTGGTCCCGCGGCGCATTTGCAATCCTGCGGTGTGGAAGTGGTGCACGATTTGCCTGGTGTCGGGCAAAATCTCTGTGATCATGTCGACATCTATATGACGTATCAGCTGTCGGGACCCTACAGCTACGATCGCTACAAAAGCCTTCTGTGGCAGTCTTGGGCAGGCCTGGAGTATCTGCTTTTCCGACGCGGGCCGGTTACGTCGAACGTCATGGATTCGGGAGCATTCTGGAGTTCGAGCCAATCCACTGATCGGCCGGATATTCAGTACATTTTCCTGTGCGGCAGTGGCATAGAATCCGGTGCCCCGGTACCTGGCGGGTTCGGATGCACCTTGAATGCGACCCACATTCGACCGAAATCCAGAGGATGGTTGGGTCTACGAAGTACCGACCCCGCGCAGTCTCCGCATATTGTGCCCAACTATCTTTCCGAGCCTTCCGATCTCGGTTGCCTGGTCGAGGCTGTCCAACACGGCCAAGAGATCATGTCCCAGAAGGCGCTCTCGAAATACATCGAACGTGAGCATATGCCGGGCAAGCTCGCGACGAAAGCCGACTACGAGCAGTACATACGGCGGTACGCTCAGTCGTCCTTGCATCCCAGCGGTACCTGCAGAATGGGGACCGACGAGCTCGCCGTCCTGGATCCGGAACTGCGCGTCCGCGGCCTCGACGGCCTTCGCGTCATCGACGCTTCAGCGATGCCGTCCGTGGTGTCAGGCAACACAAATGCTCCGACAATAATGATCGGGGAGCGGGGGGCGGATTTCATTTTGCGCTCGCCGAGATGACGCGCCGGTTCTGCGCCTTTCCGCCGCTATTCGATGGACGATCCGCGCAGAAAAACTTGATCTTTCGGATTCAAAAAAGGAGACAGACATGAACAATCAGACGAAAGGCCTCCCTGGGCTGGCAGGGATCGATCACGCCGGTTTGGTGGTGCCAAACATGCAAGAGGCGATCGCCTTCTTTCGCGACATCATCGGATGCGAATTCATCTACTCCGGCGGGTCGTTGAAGGACGACACCGGGAATTTCATGCAAGACAAAATGAATATCCACCCTCGCGCACACATGAAGGAGGTCGTCTTCATGCGCAGTGGCAATGGGAGCAACATTGAACTTTTCGATTTCGAGGCTCCTGGTCAGAAGACAGTATTCCCCCGAAATAGCGACATTGGCGGCTATCATCTGTGCTTTTACGTCGATGATATCAACGCAGCCAGCGAACATCTCCGCAGCCATGGGGTTAAAGTCTACGACAAACCGGAGTTCGAAAAACACGGTCCCGGCGCGGGCGAGTCGTGGGTCTATTTCGAAGCGCCTTGGGGCCTTCAAATGGAACTTATCAGCTATCCATCGGGCAAGGCCTATGAGGCAAATGCAGGAATGCGGCTGTGGAACCCAACACAATCTAGCCAGTAGGTCCGCCGCTAGTTATCCGCCACCCCGATCCTATCCGCCCCCCAATCCTAATCGGGTTCGGTTGCCTCCCAAGGCGAAGTGCGCTCCGTAGTCCGGACTGTCCGGTTGCGGGGCGCATTTGTGTGTGCACATGGGCGCGCAGAAGAACTGAGCGGCGACGAGTGCCCCCTCCGATTTGACACAGATTGTCCACAAAGCGACTGCTCCACGATCCAATCGCGGAAGCAGTCAGTCAGGTGCCTTGGATTTGGGCGCACCCGAGCAAGTGTCGCCTTCAGACAAACGGGTCCGCATCGACCCGTCGCCCCAGCATAAAGCAGTCCGAGACCAGTTGTAGCGGCGTTGAATCTACATCCGATTTCCCGGACTTCAACAGCTCGGCGAAATGGGCATAGATGCCTTCGTATTCCTGGGACGATGAACCGGCGAGAGTAACCTCGCCATTGACACGGAGTTGCGTCCCGCCATTGCTCAGCTGAAGAGTCGTGCCTTCGTTCGTTTCGACGTCTATGTCCCAGGATGGTTCACCGGTTTGTTGCCAGTCGAGTTCGGCGGTCAAATCGGCGTCAATCCCAATGGGCGACTTGAAGCGAATGGAGGCGGCAATGGGTGTTGCCTTGTTCGACGGGATCATCAGGCGGGCATCGGCTACAAGGATCGGAACCGGCATGATTTTCGAGATGATGGAGAATGCGTTAATGCCAGGATCGAACACGCCGAACCCGCCTGGCTCCCAGATCCATTCTTGACCCGGGTGCCAGTAGCGGACGTCCTCCTTCCACGACACATGCAGACGGCGGACGGTCAAGCCAGCAAGTAGGCGTTTTGCCTCGTCGACCGCCGCGTTGTGTTGCGAATGCCATGCTGTGAAGACAATGCGTTTGTGGGCGGCAGCATGGGCCAGCAGTGCCTCCAGTTCGCCGATTGTGGATGTCGGCGGCCTCTCGAGAAGCAGGTGAAACCCGGCGTCGATTGCTCTGTGCGCGAAATCGAAGCGCGGTTTCGGAGGCATACACAGCGTGACCGCATCAAGTTTGATCCCGCTTGCCACGAGTTCCGAAAAAGTCTTGAAGGTTCTCACATTTCCGTAAGAGCCGCGCGAACTTACTACCGCTGCGAGGTTGAAGTCCGCGTTCTTGGCAGCTACCGGCAGATGCTGATCTTGTGCGATCTTGCCCAGGCCTACAACGCAAATTTGAATTGTCACAAATCCTCCTTCCAGATGGCCGAGTTTTCGTCGCCATCGCTTGTGTCGCTATTAAGGAATGCCCGATTGGAGCCTGATTGACGTCGTTATGCCGTTTCGACGAAATGCCTCGTCCGGGTCAGTGAGTGGGGCGTGGTGTCGGGTCGAACCCGTCGAGCCTCTCCTCGATCTCAGACCGCCAGACCTGCGGCCAGAAGCACGTTTCGCGTCGATTCTGCGGACTTGCGCGCCACGGCCTCGACGCTCATCAACGTGAGCGTAGGCGAAAACACCTCGGGTCCGACCTGGTTGAGGCCGCCTGTTTCCGCTAGGATTCGCAGGATTTCAGCATTCGGGAATTCACCGTCCCCCGGAAACTGGCGGTCGTAGCAATTGTCTTTGATCGTCACCCCCTTCGGCAGCGCCAGAGGGCCATCATTGACCTGCACGCAATGGATCATGTCGCCGGGGATCGTCTTGAGGAGCTCAACATCCGAACCTCCGCGCACGAAATGCCATACGTCGAACACCAGCCCGCCATTCGACGCGCCGGAATCACGGACGACATTCCATGCCATTTCCAGCGTTGGAACGCCCCACAGCGGGATGAATTCGAGATCACACTTTAGCCCATGCACTGCCGCGAGGCCGCAGATCGCCGCATAGTGCTCCGTGATCTCGTCTGTCGACATTGCATTCAACGGAAAAGTGGCATTCAGGCTCGCATGGGTGCAGCCGAGCGCGTCGGTCAGGCGGAAGAATTGGTCCGGTGGCGTGTTGACTGTGGCGATGTAAGCTTCGTCCATATTGTCCGGGCGCCAGACCCGCGGCCAGGTGTTCAACGGATCGAGCCGGGTGATTCGCACACCATGATCCGCGGCTTCCGCGACGATGTCGGATGCCGGTTTGCCGCCCTCGATCAGTCTCTCGACATAACGCGGCATGAGCGACAGCTCCTCGAAGCCGGCAAGTTGCGTCGCCCGGAATTTGTCCGTTAGAGACAGATGCGCTATGTTCGAGAACGGCATCATATAGGAATTGACGGTACTCGACATATGAGCCTCCGGCACGTCTGCGATAGTGCATACCATCTGCACCCACCATCATCGTAGACACTCGCGGCTGGCACGCATCGACGGCAGCTGACTTAATTCGCAAGCAGCGTTCTGCGCAATTTCGCAGGCGGTTGGACGCTTGAGCACTCTGACGCACTTCGCTTGAGCGGTGGCGGTCAGTCAGTCTCAAATGGAGTCGATTGTCGACGTTCCGGAGGTAAGATAGGTGATCACTTCCTTCGGTATCGAAGCCTCGCTTGGTGAAAGGACCGTGGCGCGGCGCAGGTCGCTCTTGCGAGCCTTGCGGTCTCCTACAAAATGCATGGCCACCTTTTGCGCAACCGGCTGTCGCACCATGCTCGCCGCGATTCCGCTGGTTACCCCGAACATGAACTTCTTTGAGTTCCTGTCGATCGAGGCGAGATTGCTGAATGTCATCTCGTTGCGTTGGATGGTCTCGAAATCGATCGAGAACAGGCGATTGGAAATATAGAAACTGAATCCGTGGTATTTGAAAATATAGTCAATCTTATTGGAGCCATCGAGGTTTGGAAAACGCTCAACGTAACTATGCATCAATATCCCATCTTTCGAATAGAGGTAAAATATCGACCTTAGTATCTGACCTTTGTAGATCGAGGAGTAGTGGTAGCGTTCGTAGGCCCCAAGGAAATCGGCCGCGTCTGTCGCGTTCGCCGACAGGATTTCCGTGATGAACATCATCATCTTTGGCGATTTCTGAATCCGTTTGAACAGGTGGAAGTGATTTCCCTCGACAAGTGATTGGAAGTCATACGGGTTGTAGGTCATGACATCGACGCTCAACCCAAAGAAATTCGCGATCAAGCGGAGGTTCTTCTGCGACGGTGCGTGAGTTCCGGCGAGATACTTGTTGAATTGCTGACGATTGATGCCCAACTTTCGGCATGCTTCCGATACAGTGCCGTGCTGTTCGCATAGAGTTTTGAGATTATCTGCCAGGTTCGCCTGTTGGTTCATCGCGGTTCTCCAGCTGCGCTTTGCGCTTAGCGTTGCAGCAATATGCCTCTACTTTGAAGCCTGATTGCCGCGAATGAAGCGAGATTACACAGTAGTCGCGTCAGGTTGAATGCCCCTCGGTTTGTTGGTGCGATAAAAAATGGAGGTCATGCCGAATAGGGCAGGGAACGCGGCACGGCATGGAGCCGACTGCGGGAACGCGACCTTAGTTGTCGGGTGAACACAGCGAAGAGGAATTCCAATGCGCGAGTTACATGAGTTCCCCATTTTGGCGCCCGTGCTTCGTAGTTTCCTGGTTTGGATGGTATGATGGGTCGGTCCACAGTGTGAACGGCGCGGGGTGCCGCGATGATCTGGCGGTAAGCATCGGTACTCATGGCTTCGCCTCGTGCGGGTCCGCCCTCAGGATTTCGCGGAGGAACTCCTGCATCCAGATCGGCACGGCGGAGAGACCAGCACGCAGATCCTCGCCACCCCCTGTGTTTTGGGAGAAACAGCAATGGCGAAACGAGACGAACCCGCCTTAACGGATCACAACTACGCCCAGCCGACCACTGATCACAATAAATCGCGCTGGCGGCGGCCTGGTGCGCTCTCTCCGCGCGTGCTGACGGCCGCAAAGACGATTACGACTTCTGGTATCGGGTCTTCGAGCTGACGCGGCACTAGGCAACCCGAGCAGCAATGCGCTACCCCTTCGACATCGGCGCCGCGTGCGGCTCCTCATAATTCGCCGGTCGGCCGTTCAGCAGATTGATCGCCCGCTTTATATCCCCGTGCAGCCGGTCGATCACGTCCCATATGCTCATGAAATGGCTTTAGCGCCAACTGTGCATCACGCAGTTCTACCGTCAAAAGCCAAGCCTGCCGCTCGATCTTGGCAAGATGATACTCGGAAATCGTCCATGGCGGCGAGGGTGCGGCATCCCGCAGAATAGGAATATATTCCGCATGCCGTCAAGGCACATAGACTTCGTCCTGCCCTCAGCGCCTGCTCGCCGCGCGCATTTTGGCGAAGCATGAAAATCAAGTTATGTGCGTTTGTAGCCATCAGCGTTTTGTCGGGCTGCGCTACTCGCCCAGCCGACATCAAGCCCACGCTGGTTTCGTCCAGCGTATACGCGGGCAAGTCCTGCAGCCAGTTGGAAGCCGAACTTTACCGAACGAGTTCCGACCTGGTGCCGATAATGGCCGTACAACACAGGACGGCCCGCCATGACGTGGATGGCGTGTTTTGGCTTGGCTTGCCGGTTGGCAGCATGATGGACAACACAGACATCAAGGCACGTGAAGCCACGATCGGCGAGCTGAAGGGCAACATGGACGCGATCAACGCAGCCCGACGAAAGGGCGGCTGTGTTGCCGGCACTCTGTAAGCCGTTCCAACGTTGAAATTGTCGGCTTGCTTCCCGCCCTCGCGACTGCGGAGTGGTCGTTTAATCGATTGACTCGCGTAATGCACCGGCAGTTAATCTCCCCGCCAGGGCAAAAGAGGGGCTATGAAACTGGGAGCAAACGATGACTATCCAAAAAGAAGACTATCGAACCAACAGAGCCGACTACGCCATAGCTGTGATGCATAGCCGAGCGACCGCTGAGGGCGATCGTGACGATTTGGTGGCGAGGAAAACGTCCCTGTGGGTAACAGATCGGCGATCTGCAAAATTGGCTGCAAACCCGTCCGAAAGCTCGCCAGAACCCAAGGCAAAAGCGCGCGGTAAGTGAATCGTGCCAGCCACTTTCTTACCGCCGCGTACTTCGTTCGCATGGTTCGATTATATTAGATTTATCTAATATACTAACCAGCCAGTCGAGCATTCCCGAACGCTCGCTGGTCAGGCCCAGCGGCCCCCCTAACCCAAGCTGCTGGGCCGCCCGCTAAGGAAGTGCGTGTATCGCTGATGCTGTCGTTGGTGACCCGCCTCCGTACCGCCGCAACCACGTCACCGATGCCAATACCCCGCATCGGTACCGCTCAAACGAATGGCAATTTTCTGTCTGGATGCGTTTAGTATCCATTCTCCGGAGACCAACGCATGGGTGTCGCGTGGGAGATAAGTGACTCCCCTATAAAGGCATAGAGATGCTACGAGCACTGAAAAGTCAGTTCCTTAGACCTAAAGATCGGGCGATCTGCCAGCGGGTTGTCGACCAGGTAACCGCCGACGCCAAATGGTACAGCACCCCGATAGACGGTCAGATTCTGGCCTCGACCACGCTGAATCTCTTTCAATCAGGGGTCGTAAACGAAACGAATTTGCTGGCACATGTTCGCGCGCGGCGCCACGACTTCACTAAACTGACAGGCTAGCTCCACCCGGGCGGAAACAGCGCGTTTCAGTAAATCGTGAATTGACCTGCATCCATGGAAGCCGGTTGGCGGCACGGCGAGGTGATGCGGTCGCTCCGTCGCCTGATCGCAACCGACAACATGACGCAAGGAAAATGCCAAGGTCGAAGCGCAGCTCGCCATCGCGCCCGCGCGATGATGCGTGCGGGCCGGCCTTGACGATCGCCAGACCGGCGCCAGACGGCGGCGCACTGGCGCTCGGCGGCGTCATCGTGGTGAATTTGAGACGCTGATTCAGCTGCTCCCCGCAAGCTGATTGTGGGATCGAGACAACTTTACCGGCTCGCGAAACGGACCCTCCATATGCTGCCTCTAGGTTAGTCCCAGCTAAATGAAGGGGGCTTCCATGCGTGTGACCGAACGATTTTGGCGTTCAGAACGCGGCAACCTCGCCGTGGTGTTTGCGTTGGTCTTGCCAGTCGTGCTTTTGGGCGTCGGAGTGGCGATAGACTTTGCGCGCGTGAGCCGAACTGCCCAACAGTTGCAGGAGGGAGCCGACTCCACGGCCCTTCAGTTGGCCGTGGCAAGCGCGAACAGCAGCGATATGACGTCGGAGCAGCGTCAGGAGAACGTTGATAGTTTCGCCAGCCCCACCTTTGTGGCCACGCGAAGTCCCTATAGTGGTGACGCCCACCAGATGGTTGGATCAACCAATCCCACAATCGTGACGGTTGTATTGCACCAACCGCAGGAATTGGCCTTCTCGGCAATCCTTGGCGTCGATAAACTTGATATTAGCCGAAGCGCAACCGCGATTGCCTATCCGCGATACCCAGTCTGTCTTCTCGTGTTGGATCGGTCCGCCTCGAACGCGTGGTCGAATTCGGGGTCTTCGTCGATAAATGGCCAGAAATGCGTTGCGCAGGTGAATTCAAGATCGGGGACTGCGCTAGCCACGAATGGCGCATCGTCCATCAGGACATTGGTGACGTCAGTCGTCGGCCCCTCCGGGCCGTCTGCCGGCTTCAACCCTCAACCGCTTTTCAATCAGAAAGAGCTGGCAGATCCCATTATCTCCCGACTGGTCTGGCCAACAGACAATGTCTGCACCTACAATAACCTGGTGATCAAAAACGCCACCGCAAATCTCGTTCCCGGCACTTTTTGTGGAGGGCTCACTCTATCGGTCGGAGCGGTGGTCAATCTTGCCGCGGGAACGTATGTTATCAGGACGGGAGGGCTTTCGCTCTCCTCCGGCGCGGTTCTCGATGCAGCTGAAGGTACCACCATCGTTCTACTCGACGATCAGGCCACCATCACAATGCAGGCCGGCGCCAAGCTACGCCTGACGGCGCCGACCAGCGGCCCGTGGATGGGGATCGCGCTAGCTCAAAAACCCCAAGGCGTGGAGAGAACCTCCACGCTCATTGGCGGTGGCGATACAGATCTAGGCGGTATAGTCTATCTGCCGTCACAAAAGCTTTTTCTTACAGGTGGCGGTGCATTGTCGACCGACAGTAAGCCTCGCATCTTTGTGGTCAACCGGATCGAGATGAACGGCAATGGCTCAATTTATCTTGCTGGCGCAAGTGACTTATTGACAACGAATTCTGCAACGAGACTGATGAATTGAACTTGGCTGTAGCCCGAGCAGTGTTGTGAGACAGACTGCGTTTGAGGTTCGCTTGCTTCCGTGTTGGACTGAGAGCCGATATCGAAGGCAACGCTTGGCCTCGTCGTGACAACGAATTAAATCAATCAGCGGATTGTATCGGTTACTTGATTGACCCGCAGCGAAGCGGCTCGTCATTATTTTCCGGGACGCTCCGGATCGTCGCCGAAGCCAAGCAGCGAAGCGTGCCGTATACACTTGTGCTTGCCACGAAGGTGCTTGATCCGCAGCTTCACGCCTGGCCCAACCCACTGCGTTGCCGGTCGCTTTTTGACGCCCTCCGGAGGTGGTCCGGCATGTTCATGGACCCGCTTCCAGACCCGTTCCTTCATGTCGCGCCCCATGCTGATGAAGGCCGAACCGACATATTTTCCGGTACCGGGCTTCGCCGCCAGCAAGGCGAATGCCGCCTTGCCCGGCTCACGCTCGACGCCCATCAGCTCATATTCGTTGACGACGAAACTCTTGGTCTTCAGCCGGTCGCTGGTCGGGCCGCTGCGATATTTGCTGTCGGCCCGCTTTGAGACGATCCCCTCCAGGCCGGACTGATCCGCGAGATAGAACAGCGCCTTGGGATCGCCAGGTATGGACTCGCTGAACTGGACGCGGCTGTTCGGCCTGATAATGCCAAATAGAATTTCCCGGCGCGCCTTGCAGCCAACGTCGCGCAGATCGTGGCCGTCAAGATGCATGATGTCGAAGGCGCCGAGGTTCGTGGCGTAGGGATCGCTGTGGACGGCTTTCTGTAGTACGTCGAAATCGGGCAGGCCATTCACGCCCGTGACGACCGCCTCGCCCTCAAAGATCGCGCTCTTGACGTCGAGATCCCGCGCCGCCTCGATGATGCCGGTGTATTTCCTCGTCCAATCCGCTCCGCTGCTGCTGAAGGCGCGAATATCGTCAGGGCTGTTGACGACGATCTGGGTTCGGTAGCCATCGAGCTTGATCTCGTGAATCCAGTGTTCACCCTCGGGTGGCTTTGCGACCAGCTTGGGCTCCATCGGACGGATTAACGCGAGCCTCGCCCCGTTCATACAAACTCCACGCCACACCAACCCGATTCAATAACCTTTGAACGTTCGGTTCCGCGAAGCTCAAAGCCCGCGTCTCTGGAGGGAGGAGACGCCGGCAGATCGGATGCCATTACCGATCGTGCAGCAATATTGTGTGAGGGGAAGGATTTGCTGCGTGCACCGAACCTTCCCCGCGCGCCGGTGTTCCAACTGACCACAAAAAAATCCCGCCGCACTTGCCAGGGCGGCGGGACCGATCAAGCGCCTTTGCACCAGGTGGGGTGGGCGGGGTCGGGCTTGCCCGGTGCGGGGCGGACCGTAAGGCAACTTTAGAAGCAACAGTGGCAAAGCCTCTACCAACCGCCGGTTGGCGCGGCGAAGGACGGAATTCGGCCGCCGACAGACCAGGCGTCCCGGGCAGCTAATCGCTCCCAACCAGACGGAAGCGAAAGTTGTTGCGGATGTGGTCGTTGAAGTAGCGACCCTTCGCGAAGGCGGCTCGGAATTCGGCGTAAGTGTCCGGTGGCACATCCTCGAATTCGTACCGTTTGCTACTGGCGACGAACCATACCGAGAGAGTTTTGCTATCCGGGTCGTATTCCGTTTTGCGTATGGAGGTGGACGGCATGACGGCGGCTCGATCAAAAGCAGTTAACGATCGGAGAGGCCGGCGCGTTCCTGGGTGAGTGCGGTGCGCCGCGGCCCAAGAGGCCCGACCGCCGTCGGCTCTGGACTTGGCCCTCTATTAGAAGCACTCTGCCCCTCAAGAGGAGACAGGGGTTGGGCAAGTCTCGCTATAATGGTCGAACCGACCAGTGTCGTAAGCTGGGGCGCGTGCGCCAACTGGCTGGCGTTCCGAAGCGGCTCGTGTTCGTGACCTTGGCCGCGATGGCGGCCTATGCGACGCCGCTCGTCATGCAACATAGCGATCGCTGTGCCCGAGCTCAAGGTATCAAACCGGACCGGATCAAAGCCGGCGCCGATCGCCGGCGTCGCGTCTGTCATGGATGGCGATACGATCGAGATCCACGGCCAGCGCATCCGGTTTAACGGCATCGATGCACCAGAAAGCCGGCAGTACTGCAACGACGGGAAGGGTTCTGAGTATCCGTGCGGGCGCCGTGCCGCCGAAGCGCTCGACAGCTTCTTGGCGGTCTCGAGGCCGATTCAATGCACCTTCGTAACTTGGGATCGCTACGTCCGCTTTGTGGGCGACTGCCGGCGGGCGGACGGCTCCAGTGTCGCGTCATTGATGGTCAAGCACGGCCAGGCGCTGGATTGGCCGCGCTACAGCCACGGCGCGTACGCGGAGCAGCAAGCAAAGGCAGAGGCGGCCAAGGTCGGTCTGTGGGTCGGAACGTTTCAGGCGCCCTGGGAATGGCGTGCGGCGCACGCCGATGGCGCGACGCCCAGCCAGCCGCTTGGCCTCGTCAGCCGCAAGTTGATCGCGCAGAGCGGCTTTTCATGCGAGTCGCGGCGAACCTGTTCGCAGATCAGTTCCTGCGACGAAGCCCAATGGTATCTCAGCAACTGCTCGTGGGGCCGGAAGCTGGATCGTGATGGCGACGGCGTGGCATGCGAGACGCTGTGTTAAGTGATGATGGCGTCGCAAGCCGCGTGGATGGCGACCGAGCAGTCAGGTACAGCCTGATTCATCAGCTGCTTCGTCCGCAACAACTGCTCTGGCTTAAGGTCCTTGCGGTCCTTAAGGACGTTACGAATCCATTCGTCATGAATGCGCTCGGTCCATTTCGCACGGAACAGCCCTCCCGCTGCGAACTCCATGAGGAAGTCTCGCAGCGGGGCTGGGTACAGTGCGCAGGCGTCAGGAATGACGGTGTAACTGCCTTCCTAATAGCCCATCCCCAAGTCTTGCGATTGGGCAGCTAGTTCGTCCATTACACGCTGACGCTCTTCCTCAGTTGACTTGCGGAAAGCATCTAAATCACGGAACTTAACTCGACGATGAGTTCCTACCATGTGGAACTTCACCTTGCCCTCCTCGAGAAGTCGAACAAGATAAGGACGTGACACGTTCAGATAGTCAGCGGCTTCCTGTGTCGTCAGTTCGGCATGGATTGGGAAGAGGGTAACGGCGTTACCCTGCGCCATTTCGGTCAGTAAATGATAGAGAAGATCATTCACTGCCTTAGGAAGGCGCAGCATCTCTCCTCCATCCACTTGAACGCGCAATTCAGCGCCCTCGTGTTTGGCTCTAGAAAGGTGGCGGCTGGCCTGCGCAGCCAATTCGGCGTCGTCGGCCGAAGGCAATATCGGTCGTTCGAGCAGCGTTGTCATGGTCGTCTTCCCTGTGTTCAACGGATATAGCACCGACCGTCACCTCTTTGGTTCCCGTTCCCGCAGGTGCCGATCTCCGCTCGCCGGAGCCACGCCCCTGACGTTTCCAACTTGCCAAAAGCCGCTTGTGTGGCAAGGCAGTGTGGGACGGACCAAAGGCAGCCCGTGAAAAGGACGTAAGTGATTGAAAACCTTGGCGCACCCGACAGGATTCGAACCTGTGATCTGCTGGGTTCTGCCCTCGGCGATGGAGCATATCCGACGCAGATTGAAGGCGGCGCATGACGGCGATCGGCAGATGGTATCGATCCTGGCCACGGTGTTGATCGACGGCATCGATGCCGTGGAGGCTGCCTGCCAGGAAGCGCTCGATCAGAATGTCTGCTCATCCGCCGTCATCATCAACATCCTGGCGCGGCGGCGCGATCCGGCGCCGGCCGTTACCATTCTCACCCCGAACGCTCTTCCCCTGCAACACGAGCCGCAAGCCGACTGCGCCCGCTACGACAGTCTCAGGAGGGCAAGCTGATGGAACGCACGCAGGTTCTGGAACTGATGGGGACGCTGAAGCTCTACGGGATGCGCGGCGCCTATGACGAGGTCATGGCGACAGGCATCAAGCGCCAGCACGAGCCGCCGAGGATCGTCGGCGATCTGCTGTCGGCCGAGATCGCCGAGAAGCAGGCCCGCTCCATCAAATACCAGCTCACTGTCGGCAAGCTGCCGATCGCCAAGGACATCGATGAGTTCGACTTCGACGGCACGCCGGTCAACGAAGTGCTGGTCCGGGATCTTGCCAACGGCACCTTCGTCGCCAACCAGCGCAACGCCGTGCTCATCGGCGGCACCGGAACCGGCAAGTCGCATCTGGCAATCGCCATTGCCCGCGCCCTGATCCGCAACGGCTCACGTGGCCGCTTCTTCAACGACGTCAATCTCGTCAACCGGCTCGAGACCGAGCACCGCGGCGGCAAGCAGGGCCGTATCGCCGACTACCTCACCCGGCTCGACTTCGTCGTGCTCGATGAACTCGGCTATCTGCCCTTTGCCCAGGCCGGCGGGCAATTGCTCTTCCACCTGATCAGCAGGCTCTATGAACGGACCTCGATCATCGTCACCACCAATCTGGCGGTCGGCGAATGGCCCGCCGTCTTCGGCGACGCCAAGATGACGACAGCGCTGCTCGACCGTCTCACTCATCATTGCGAGATCATCGAGACCGGAAACGAGTCCTGGCGCTTCAAGAACCGCGCCTGATCACCCCATCAAGCTGCCAAGCGCTATCCGCACTCGCCCGGGCTGCGCAACCCAAACCAGCTCCGCCCGGGCGAACGCTGACCGCCGCGCATTACATAACGGGGGTCAAAATTGGACGGCGATCTGGAGTGCGCCCCTCGGACCGGACAGGATGAACAAGCAGAATTGACTTGGAAGCCGGGCTTTCGAAGGATGGAAGCCCATGGTGACTTATCGCACGCACAGCATCGAGTTCAAACGTCAGGTAGTGCAGGAGTTCCTGTCCGGCGAGACGCTGCATGGTCTCGCCAAGCGGCACGAACTGCCGCGTAACCTGATCCGCATCTGGGTTCAGAAATACGAGGCCGGCTCCTTCGACGAAGACGTGGCGGCGGCCGACACGATGCAGACCTATGAGGCGCGGATCGCAGCGCTGGAGCGGCTGGTAGGCCGGCAAGCCTTGGAAATTGAGTTTCTAAAGGGGGCTCTGAAAAGCGCACCACGTCCGAGAAGCGGGACTACATCCGTGATCACCGGCCCGGCGGTGTCTCCATCGCTGAAGGATGCCGGCTGATGGGGATCGCGCGATCAACCTACTACGATCAGCCCGAAACCGCCGTGGATGACACAGCGCTCGTCGAGACGATGGGTGAGATCTCCGACAGCTTCGAAGCTTACGGCTATCGCCGCATGCAGGCGGCGCTGCGGCAGCGCGGCATCCTCGTCAACCACAAAAAGGTCAGACGGTTGATGCGCGAGCACGATTTGCAGCCCAGGATCAGGCGGCGCTTCATCGCCACTACGGAGAGCGATCACGAGTTGCCGATCTTCCCGAACCTGGCGAAGAACGTGACACCCGACGGCCCGAACCAGCTCTGGGTGAGCGACATAACATACGTGACGATTGCGGCGGGCTTCGTCTACGTCGCGGTCATTTTGGATGCCTGGTCACGCAAGGTCTTGGTTACGCCATCGGTCGGTCGATCGACGCGCGCTTGACCGTTGCAGCATTGAAGGCGGCAATCGAACGACGAAAACCCCCGCCGGGCTGCGTCCATCACTCGGACCGAGGGTCGCAATATGCCGCACTCCTCTACCGCAACGTTCTCGCCGAGCACGATCTTATTGGATCGATGGGCCGGCGCGGCAATCCCTACGATAATGCGAAAGCGGGAAGCTTCATGAAGACGATGAAGGTCGAAGCCGTCTATCCGATGGCCTACGAAACCTTCGCCGACGTCGCTGAGGACCTTCCCCGCTTCATTGATGAGGTTTACAACACCCGCCGATTGCACTCAGCGCTCGGCTATCTCAGCCCGCAAACGTTCGAGGACCAACACGCCCGGCAGATGGTCAAAACTGCGGCTTGACCCTGTCCGGTCCGAGGGGCGCACTCCAATCGGGCGTCAGTTTTGCAAGCCGTTTGACAGCTTCTTCCCGGAAGGGCGACCCGAGGGAGGCGCCGACGTGGAAGAGGCCCTCAACTTCTGCGTGGAGCACGACCTGCGGTCTTACATATCATGGGGACGCTTCTACCGCGGTCTGGCTCTATTTCGACGTATGGGGCAACGCGACGGCCTCGACCTCATGCGCAGCGGGATTGCCGGCACGGACAAGATCAACCCGCGAATCCTTCAGACGGCCCGTTTCGGGCATTTCGCAGAAGCGCTCGCATCAGCCGGCGAGCTCAAAGAGGCGTTGGAGGTACTGTCAGGGGCACTCCGCACAGCGGGGGAAAGCGGCGAGAGACTCTGCGAAGCTGAACTTAATCGCCTGCGCGGCGAGTTGCTCCTGCGAAGCGGGGAAATCGAAGAGTCGGAGAATGAATTTCGCAGAGCGGTCGAAATCGCGCAGGCCCAGAAGGCCAGGTCGTGGGAGCTTCGCGCCGCCACAAGCCTTGCCCGTCTGTATGCTGACCGAGGACGTCATTCTGACGCGCTCGGTGTCCTCGTACCGGTCCATTCCTGGTTTGCGGAAGACGTCGACACAGCCGACCTGCGGGCAGCCAGAACACTTCTGGAGACTTTGGGGCAAGACGCTGAAATTTCCATCCACCTGGTTAGGTGATGCAGATTGATGGAGTCTTCTCGATTGGCGGCGAACATCGCGAGCGTTCGCCTGAGGGGCACGCCGACAGTCGCAAGCCCGGGTGCCAAGGTTGGTCATTCGGCTTGCCCTTGGCGAATCTCCGGTTTGGATCCGACTTCGCCTGTTCAGCCGTGGGCCAGCAAGCGGCGATTTATGGCGCTATCGACTCCTTGCTGAAGGCGCCGCCCGAGTACCGAATCCTGCTGGAGGCGAAGGAATGATCCATTGCAGACCTTTGTGTCCATCACTCGGAACGACCGCAAATTGATCTTATGCCGCTTCCTATAGTCCAGCCGCCTCGCAGTCCTGTCTCCCGCCACCCAACCCGGCGACGCTTACCCCGGCGGTAGCGCCAACGCCACGCATGCACTAATGTCTCAGCCCCCTGGGCTGGCCAGTGATCTGTTCAAATTAGGGAAGTACCCATGACCGAACATTGCTGTGGACCGGGCTATGCTTCTCCCGCCGAGGCCATGAGGGCACCCCGCGAAAAGTTGCTCTACACGATAGCTATTTACACCGGCACAGGCATTCAGAAGCCGGACTATCTGTGTACCATTGATGCCGACCCGCAGAGTGCAACCTACAGCCAGGTGATTTCACGTTTGCAGATGCCGGGTATCGGCGATGAACTTCACCATATGGGCTGGAATGCCTGCTCGTCGTGCCATGGCGATGCGAGCATGGAGCGGAATTATATGATCGTGCCCGGTGTGCGCTCGACCAATCTCCATATTGTTGATTGCGGTACCGATCCCCGCAATCCGACACTGTTCAAGGTGATAGAGGGCGCCGAAATCAAAGCCAGAACCAACCTGTCGGCACCGCACACAGTGCATTGCCTTGGTTCGGAGATCATCATTTCAATGCTTGGCGACGCTCAAGGCAACGCGCCAGGCGGTTATTTGAAACTCAGTAAGGAGTTCGAGATTGTCGGCCGTTGGGAAAACTCCATGGGCAGGATCAAGTTTGGTTATGATTTCTGGTACCAGCCGCGACACAACGTAATGGTCAGCTCGGAGTGGGCCGCGCCTAACACTTTCATGCCTGGTTTCGACCTGGAAGAGGTTGGCCACCTGAAATATGGCCGGGAGATTCACTTCTGGGACTTTGAAAAGAAGGAACCAAAGCAAACATTCTATCTCGGTGAAGATGGCTTGATCCCGCTGGAAGTGCGATTCCATCATAATCCCGACAGCAGTCACGGCTTTGTTGGCGCGGCCCTTTCCGCAAACATCATTCACTGGTGGAAGGATGCGGCGGGTGCTTGGCAATGGGAAAAAATCGTGGATGTCGAAAATGAGCCGCATCCCGAATGGCCCATTCCAATACCCGGCGTTATCTCAGTCATTCTGCTCAGCATGGACGATCGATACCTCTATCTGTGCAACTGGTTGCATGGCGACATTCGTCAGTATGATATCTCGGACCCCCACAACGCCAAGCTTACCGGACAAGTGTGGATGGGCGGACTTCTCGGACGTGCGCCCGAGGTGAATGGCGTGAAAGTCACCGGCGGGCCGCAGATGATACAGCTCAGCCTCGACGGCAAGCGCCTTTATGTGACGACCTCGCTCTTCTCGACCTGGGACAATCAGTTCTATCCGGAAATCCGCACCAATGGCGGATGCATGCTGATGGTCAATTGCGATACGGAAAACGGCGGCATGGAAATTGATCCGCGATTTGTCGTCGATTTTGGCAAGGAACCAAATGGACCAAGCCGCTGCCACGAAACCCGTTATCCCGGGGGTGATTGCACGAGTGACATCTGGGTATGACCTGCTTCACCATCATTCTCGCCAATCAAGGCGGTGCGGCCTTTGACGTCGATCACCGCAAGCCCCTCTTGCAAAGCTTGCGCGAGCAGGGCGTGGATCTGCCGTATGGGTGCAAGTATGGCGGCTGCATAACCTGTGCGGCCAAGATAATCAGCGGCAAAGTCGATCAAAAAGCGCAGCGGGCGCTGAACAACCGCCAGATCAACAATGGCTATATAATCCTCTGCGTCGCCCGCCCTATGAGCGACTGCACGCTGGAGGTCGGCGTTGAGAGCCACGACAAGCTCTATCGCAACCCCTTCCTTGACCCGCTGGCCGCTCATGAATTGAAAGCCGATATTGCGACCCCGTTGGAAGCAAAGAAATGACCCATATGAATCATGATGAGCCCTATTCGGAGGCTTATCTGCAAACAATTCTGAAATCGGTCAAAACCATCGCGATGGTGGGGGCCAGCCCCGACAAGACCAAGTTTTCCTATGGCGTACTCAGGGTTCTGCACGAAACCGGCTATGATATGATCCCGGTCAATCCCACTCCCGGTCTGGATGAAATTCGAGGGCTCAAGGTGTACGCGTCACTGGAGGCCATCGACCGGCCTGTGGATATGGTCGAGGTTTTTCGCCGCTCCGAGGATCTGTTGGAAGTTGCACAGCAAGCCATCGCAATTGGTGCCAAGGTTCTGTGGAGTCAGATTGGGGTGCGCGACGACACTGCTGCCCTGTTGGCGGAGGAAGCGGGCTTGAAAGTTGTGATGAACCGCTGTCCCAAGATTGAGTTGTTCCGCCCCTTCTGGAAGCCGAAGTTGCACTTGGGAATATGATTGCACAGTCACGGAATTTCGGCGTTGTCACGGTAGCTGACCTGTTTCCTTGGCCTTAGACGTTGATTGATTTTTGCCTGAGGTAAGATGCCAGATGGTCGCTGAGATCACGCGCGTCGTCGCCGGCGCCGTCGATCAGCGCAGACTTGCGGCGGCGCAGAAACTGCATCCCTATCAGGTACATGCCCGGATGTTCCGCAACGCCGCCGTCGTGACGGAGGTGGCCCTTGCGGTCGAGGAGCGGCAGCTCCAGCCAGGAGTAGTCCGGCCTGTAGCCAGTGGCCCAGATGATCGTCCTGATCGCGCCTCCGGTAAGGTCGAGGCCGAGCGGCGGGTTGTCCTCGACACGGGTCGGCGGCAGGCGATCCGGCGGCCCGACCGTAGCGTCAAGGCCGTTGGCGCGCGCCCATTCGTCGATGAGGTCGAGCAGCCGGGCCATCTTGAGATCGGAAAGCGCGCACATGTTGCGCAACGACCCCGCAAACTGGGCCTTGCCGTCTTCGGTGATGCCAGCGAGACGGCCAACGAGCCTGACGCCGAGGTCGACCAGCGCATTGAGGTCGAGGGTGGTGCGATCGGGGGTGCCGGCAAGCTGCAGCGAAGGAACCCGTCGCGCCCGCCTGATGTCGTCTACCTCGTCGTAGCGCTCGTCGAGCACGCCGGCGGCGTCCATCCACCACTCCAGGTCCTTGCCGCGATAGACGCGCGGCGCCCGGATGTGCTCGCCTACCGACAGGGTCACTTGACGCCCCGAACGCTGCAGCTCCTGTGCGATCTGGGTGCCGCTCGACGAGGCGCCCACCACCATCACGCCGCCGTCGGCGACCTGAGCCGGATTGCGGTAGGACTGTGCCGTCAGCATGGCGACCGACGGCGGCACGCGGACGGCCAAATCGGGCAGGCGTGCGATATTGCACGCGCCCGACGCCAGCACGACAGTTCGGCAGCGCCACTCGCCGTGGTTCGTGCGCACGAGATATCGCGCCCCGTCGCTGCGAACCGAGGTAACGGTCGTGTGTGTTCTGACTGGAGCCGCGATGGCCTTGGCATAGTTCCCGAGGAAGTCGATCACTTCAGGCATCGTCCGGTAGCCGTCGGGGTCGTCACCATCATAGCGGAAGCCCGGCAGCCGGCTCTGCCAGTTCGGGGTGAGCAGCCGCAGCGAATCCCATCGCTCGGTGCGCCAGGTATGGGCGATCTCGCCGCGCTCCAGCAGCACATGGTCGATAGAGCGCTCCGCGAGGCAGCGGCTCATCGCGAGCCCCGCGTGCCCTGCGCCGACGATAACTGTGGTGACGGAACTAATCGCGCCCTCTCATCAGGAGAGTCTACGGCTCGAAGCGCCTTTCAATTCACCACGACCGTGACGTTCGTCGGATTGGTTACAATGTCATAGACAGCCGACCGCTTCTGTGACTGAGCGACGAGAGCCTCGATGTCCTCGCGCTTGGCGTCGGCGTCGATGTTGTACTTCACCGTGATCCCGCTGAAGCCGTTGCGGACGTCGCTGTCGATGCCGAGTATGCCCGCAATATCCATGTCGCCTTCGATGGTCGCCTTCACCGACTTCAACTGGATGTTCCGGTTCTGGGCAACCGCGGCGATGCCGGCTGTCAGGCAACTCGCCAGCCCGACCAGCACGTATTCGACAGGCGTGGCGCCCTGATCCAAGGAAGCAAAGACCTCCGGATGGTCGGCATCGAATGCGAAGGTGGTCTTGCGATGCTGGTCCTGGCCGAGACCGTAGAAACTCTCGACCGTCGAGTGGCTGTGGGTGCCATCCTTCCATTCGCAGGCCGCGCGCCACTTGAACTGCGCGGCCTCCGGGGCGTTGGTAAGCGCTTCGCGTGCGCCGAGCAGCGCCTCGACGTTAACGCCATTGTTTGCCTGTACTTCGGAAGCCATAGTTATCCTCCCTACTTTGCACTGGCTTAAAAACCCGACCCATCCCACCGACCTCCTGATCAGATTTCACCAGGGCATAACATGCTATGGGTAGCGAAGCGTTTCTTCAAGTTGTTTTCCGCAGCGGCAAGGTTGTCCCTCGTGTGCCGAGTTGCGTCTTGCAGGTCAAGGGTGCCCTGTGTCGGTCGGCGTTGGTTCGGCATCCAGGTGTCGGAATCGTGATGCATTTTCTTCAAGGGCCGGCAAGCTCAGTCAACTGCAATCCCGCGGAGCGATCTTTGGCGCTGCGAACAGCTGTTTCGCTGCCGCGAACGGGCAATCCAAAGCTGCGAAGTTATTTTCGGCTTTTGGCGCTACCTGCTCGTTGCGATCGACGAGAAGAATGGCAACATTCCACCCAACCAAGTCGTTCGACGCTCATTTAGGGCGTTCTCGAGAACGGATGTTTGAACCAGCGGGACGCGCCAACTGCGGACATTTGGCGGCAATGCACCGAACGACCTGATCGGGGCCGCAACCTGACCGTCCGTGATTGGGAGCCACATGGCTAAAGCAGCTGTTCCGCTATTGAGTCTTGACAGGCGTCCTAGGCACCCGCGGCGTCGAATTCAATCGCAAATCCCGCGTCGATCGCGCTTCGCGCAATGAGATCGCCAAGTTCCCAATCCGTGAGGTCGCAAAGCGGAAATATTCCCCTTAAAGCGTGGCTAACCTCGGATATCGAAATGCACGGCCTGCCGACATTGTCGATCGGATAATGGACAAACGTCCGACAGGGTGGGCGTCTGCGCGAGCGCAGGCATATATGGCCTACGAATGGGGCCGTGGCTCTACGACATCGGCTGTTTTTGCATCGAAAGCGACGGGCACACCGTGAGTGAAGGATGCCACCGCCAACAGCTCCTCCAGGTCGCGGTCGGTAGCCCTGCATGCCGGCATGAGCGTTCGGATGGCGCGGATTGCCTGTGCGATGGAGAGGAAGTGGGCCTTGCCTCTAGAGAGCACATAGGCTTCGGCGGCTCTTTCAACCGTGACCGTGTGAAAAGTGTTGGTCATGTGAGTTCCTCCCTGAAACCCAAACCGACACGATTTATGGCACCAATTCGGCAGCCTGCAAGGGCTTGTCCGATTCCGAACAGTTAGGCGGAGGCGAGGCCGAAGTGACTTTGCTCCTCGTCGCCGTAGGCACCATGTGTGAGTTGTATCATTCCAACGCGGTCGACAATTGTGATCTCGC